>NZ_JBUZTL010000017.1:0-123986 GCF_055408345.1 Pseudomonas sp. B424
CTACAACGGATACCACTCTCCAGTAGCAGCGGAAAAGATGGCGGCGTGAGAACCGAAAAGAATGTCCGAAATTACTGGACCAGTTCAGCTTGCTCGCGACACTGGCGACTCAGTCACTCTGTTTACCCGCCCTTGCGGCCCCCGTGAAAGCGCTGCGTGCGAACTCCCCAGTGTCACACAGGTCGGTTACTTAAATAGCTGTCAGTGTGCCCACGACGAACGCGTACAAAAACGCGACATTTTTTGTTGATCTCAACGCACTCACGCCCTAAAGTTCGCGCCGAACATCCATGCTGGAAACGATCCATCCGGCTCAAGTACTGACGACGAGACAGCAAGGTCCATTTACCTTATTTGCTTTCGGCGGACATGCCTTGGGAAGTAGGCGAACCAAAGTGGGGATACGGAGGATGTTCAGTTGCGCCCATTTATTTCTGACGTTTGCCACTAGGAGTCCCTCCCATGTCGATTCAGGTCGAAGACTATTACGCGCGTGAAACCTTCCAAAAAATGAAGGCTTTCGCTGACACACAAGAAACCCCGTTCGTGGTGATCGACACCGCCATGATCAGCAAGGCGTACGACGACCTGCGCGCCGGCTTTGATTTCGCCAAGGTGTACTACGCCGTTAAAGCCAACCCGGCCGTGGAAATCATCGACCTGCTGCGCGACAAAGGTTCGAGCTTCGACATCGCGTCGATCTACGAGCTGGACAAAGTGATGGACCGTGGCGTTGGCCCGGATCGCATCAGCTACGGCAACACCATCAAAAAATCCAAAGACATTCGCTACTTCTACGAGAAGGGCGTGCGCCTGTTCTCCACCGACTCCGAAGCCGACCTGCGCAACATCGCCAAGGCCGCTCCGGGCTCGAAAATCTACGTGCGGATTCTGACTGAAGGCTCGACTACGGCTGACTGGCCTTTGTCGCGCAAATTTGGCTGCCAGACCGACATGGCCATGGACCTGCTGATCCTGGCCCGTGACCTGGGCCTGGTGCCTTACGGCATCTCGTTCCACGTGGGCTCCCAGCAACGCGACATCAGCGTGTGGGATGCGGCCATCGCCAAGGTCAAAGTGATCTTCGAGCGCCTGAAAGAAGAAGACGGCATTGTGCTCAAGCTGATCAACATGGGCGGCGGCTTTCCGGCCAACTACATTACCCGCACCAACAGCCTGGAAACCTACGCCGAGGAAATCATTCGCTTCCTGAAGGAAGATTTCGGTGACGACCTGCCAGAAATCATTCTGGAGCCGGGCCGCTCGCTGATTGCCAACGCCGGTATTCTGGTCAGTGAAGTGGTTCTGGTAGCCCGTAAATCCCGCACCGCCGTGGAGCGCTGGGTTTACACAGACGTGGGCAAATTCTCTGGCCTGATCGAAACCATGGACGAAGCCATCAAGTTTCCGATCTGGACTGAAAAGAAAGGCGAAATGGAAGAAGTCGTCATTGCCGGCCCAACGTGCGACAGCGCCGACATCATGTACGAAAACTACAAGTACGGCCTGCCACTGAACCTGGCTATCGGTGATCGTCTGTACTGGCTATCCACCGGCGCCTACACCACCAGCTACAGCGCCGTTGAGTTCAATGGTTTCCCGCCGCTGAAGTCTTTCTACCTGTAAATACATGCCCCCCGGACAAGCGTCCGGGGGGGTGTCATTAGCGCCTAGCGACTGATACGCCGCAAGAAGCGCTGAAACCCTGCCAGCTCTGCCGATACCTGCTGAATCGAGTTCTCATTCACTTCAGTGGTCGGGTGAACCCGGGCGATAAACACCGCAATCCCCTTGGCAACCAGCCTCATGTTGTGAACCCAGTACGCCCGAGCCTCAACCAACTCGGCATGACGCCTTATTTGTTCTGCACGCTCTTTCAATACTCGAGCGTCTGTCATGTTTTTATTTTTCAACACTCGCAAGTCAGATAACTTATCCGCTATTTTGTTGCGTGCTTCCGTCAGGGCAAACAAACGATAGCCACCGTCGAAAAAGCCCAGGTACAGCGTAACGCGCTCAATGGCAGCCACCACCACATCCGCCTCCGCCCTTCCTACCAACGCAGAAGTTACAAGCGCCTGAACTTGTTCAGTGGTCGGCAGTATATCCCTTACATGATCCAGCCATGTTCGTGCTTGAAGGATAGTGACCGCGGCGTCCATGACCTGTTTATCCGCACGCAACCTGTCTTCTTCTACCTGCAGTGTTACAGCCTGCTGCTCCAACGCTTCGAGCCTTGCCACATCATAAGCGAGCAACGGATCAGCGTAGTGATCCAGATTTAACCCTTCCCCCTCATCGGCCCGCTGGGCTATGTATTCTTTGGCTGCCCCGACAGCACTCACGATGCGATTTATCCGCTGGGCGCAGGTGTCATTGAGTGCAATGATCGCAGAAGTTTGTATTTCCACTGTCAATTCAGTGTGCGCCCGGATGGCAACCCATTGTTCCAGCAGCGCATCGAACCCCGAACTTTCAACGACCACATCAAGATGACGCACCTGATCAACAATAGTGCGCGCACCACTACTCAAACTTCTGGCCGCCAGAACCAAACGCTCTTGTAAAGATGGAATAAAATCGTATTCACGATTAACCGCCACCGCATTGAATTTCTTCAGCCCGGTAAAAACACCCGGCATATCAGGATTTTCATAAACCATCGGTCCAATATCCCTATTCATGAATCCAGTCCCTTTATTCAAAGACGCCCATCGATAATTTCATTGAAAGCGTTGGATATCTGCACGCTATAGTCTTTAACACGCGTCCAGGGATTCAACAGTTGAGAAAAATCAAGTTTGAACCTGTGTAGCCGGGCAAGGTCATCCACCCCCTCCAACTGATAGGCGGCTTCATCGAGGTATTTGGCAATGTAGCCCCATACTTGCGCCAACTGTTTGGCCCCCTGCTCGGCGCCGAGCATACGGCTGCGCAAATCTGTAAAACGCTGCTGAGTGGCATCCAGCACCTGGACCAGCCTCTCTTGATCCTGACTGCCTTGTCTGGCGATCTCGCGCTCGGCAATCAGTTTGTTTTTCCGGGCTCGTGTGGCCTCAGCTTTCACTCCAAATATCCCGCCCGTGATGGCTAATCCGATGGGCCCTAAAAAAAACCCTGAATGGCCATACAGCACTTGGGACTTATAGTCCTTGATCAACTGCTCGATTTCACTGTCGAGCTCTTTTATACGAGCGACTAAAATTTCACGCTCCTTGGACAGCCCCCGCTTCGCATAAGCATCCAGCTTGCCGTTGACTTCGTGAATCAACTCATCCGACAACACCCGTTCGAACTCGGCGGCCAACGCACCAACAGCAGTGGCTTTGTTGATGTAGGCGTCGGTATCTTTTTTAATCAGCAGCACGTACTCCCTGACAACACGAACTGCTTTAAGCTCTGTTGAAGTCAGAATAATTGTCTTCAGCGCGGCTTCTTCCTCCGCAGTCAATTCATTAAGCGTGCCCGTGAGAAAGCGCTCGAATTCAACTTTATTGATCAGCTCAATAATGCCGTTAGCCGTCGTAATAAAACTGTCCGAGAACCTGTTGAGTTGCCGGCTGAGCTCTTTTGTATCGCGTTCCAGCGCCGACCATGTTCCGGCGTGTTGTACAACACGCTGATGAAACGACTGAATGCTCGCAGGCTCGAGCCCCGGTACGGTCTGCGTATTAGTCCCGAACCATGCCACGATCTTATTGTAATCGACCGGCAATGCCCGCGATTCGCGCACATAAGCACGGATGCTGTGTATATCACTGCGCCGGACAATAAACCCCAATTCATCCTTTGAAACCGCAGCATCCTTTTCACCCGCCAGCACCTGGATATATTGCGACGGCAAGTAAATAGCCGCATCCAGGGAAGTCATCTCTTCTAGCGGCCTGGCATCTTCAATACTTTCAACGCGTGCGTGATTATCACCTTGCATATTAATTCCCTTTAAATAATTATCCTGCCAAAACAGAATCAATCTTCAAAGATCATTAATCAATTACAATGCGACCCGGCAACTTGTCAGATAACGACAAAAACAAAAAAGAATACTTACCCAAACAAATCATTCGCCACGCAGACAAACTAAAACGCCGCGTACGAGCATGACCCGCAGCGGCGTAATTAATATCAGTCATTCCTGTTCAGGAGACTATTGATGCGTGCTTGCCAAAGGTCGCTGATTGCTCTGACACGAGGCTCTTTGGCCTCCCGCAGGGCCAAGTAACTCACACGCAAAAAGTTCAGATTGCCTCCCGCCAATGCGCGCTCAAACCAGACCAGGGCCTCATCAATGTTTCCGGACTCTGCCAGTACCGAGGCATGGCTGAACTGGCCACGAAAATCACCGCCCCGGGCCGAGCGTTCGTACCAAATACACGCTGCCTGCTTATCACCCGGGCAATGCACGCCCTCTTCAAGGTAACGGCCCACCAGATTCATCGACTTGGCATGGCCGGCCTGTGCCGCCACCCAGTACAACTTGAAAGCCGCGCGCTGGTCTTGTGCCACACCGCGACCGGTCGCCAGCAAGTTGGCGTAATTGTAGAGCGCCCAATCCAGCCCGGCCTCTGCCGCTTGCCGATATTCAAGGCTGGCCAGCGTGAAGTCGACGGGCCCACCCCAGCCATGCTCCCAGCAACGCCCGAGCATGTTGCGGGCCATCAGGTGGCCTTCATTCGCCGCGATCTGAAACCAGCGTTTAGCCAGCACGGGGTCGCCTTTGATCCCTTGCCCGTCGAGCAAAATCTGGCCCAGCAATGCCTGTCCGTCGACGATGCCTTGCTTGGCCGCCATCAAAATGGCCTGGGCGGCTTTCGCCGGGTTTTCGGCCAGCATGGCGCTCAGTTGATCGCCATCGAGCACTTCTTCGCGGCGTATTTGAAAACTCATGGCTTACACCTCTGCCCAGCGACGCAACAGGTTGTGATAGGTACCCGTGAGCTGGATGAGAGACGGATGATCAGGTACATCGCGGGTCAGTTGCTGGATCGCACCGTCCATTTCGAACAGCAAGGTGCGCTGGCTGTCTTCACGCACCAGGCTTTGGGTCCAGAAAAACGACGCAAAACGTGCGCCACGGGTGACGGCATTGACCTTGTGCAAACTGGTGCCGGGGTACAGCACCATATCGCCAGCGGGCAGCTTGACCTGCTGCACGCCATAGGTGTCCTGAATCACCAACTCCCCGCCGTCGTAGTCTTCAGGCTCGCTGAAAAACAGGGTCGCCGACAGGTCGGTACGCACCCGCTCGGGGCTGCCTTTGGGCTGACGCACGGCGTTATCGATATGAAAGTCGAAACTGCCGCCCCCGGTGTAGCAATTCACCAAAGGCGGGAAGACCTTGTGCGGCAACGCCGCTGACATGAATTGCGGGTTTTTCCACAGCCGGTCGATCATCGCTGCGCCAATCTCCTTGGCTAACGGGTGATCTTCGGGCAGTTGCAGATTGTGCTTGGCCTTGGCGGATTGAAAGCCGGCGGTGATTTTGCCGTCAGCCCACTCAGTTTGCTCCAGCGCCTCTCGAATGCGCTGCACTTCTTCGCGGGAGAACACGCCGGGGATATGCAGCAACATGACGCAACACCTGATAGCAAAGGGATGGCAATGGTATTGATTCTTATTGAATGTGTAAAACCCTGTTAAGCGCTCATAGACGAACGAGTGTGAAAAAACCGTAAAGGCAAATTGTAAAGATTGTAAATTTAGCGCAAATAGTAATCCCTCTCAATTGATAGTCAGAATTGTTTGCCATATATTTCGCGGCTCAAATTCTGGGGGAAGGGATCTTCAAATGTCGCGCCAACCAATAAAAATACCTGTCAGCTCACCTCGCCTGCTGGCTTCGGCCATCGGTGTCGCTATCACCGCGACCTCCGCAGCCCATATGGCTCAGGCTGCAGAAAGCACTGACAGCAAAGCTCAAGGCAGCAGTATTTCCCTGGGCGCGACCACTGTTACTGGCGAGCAAACCGAGCAGTCTTACCAGGTTGACAAGGCCAACTCCCCGAAATACACCGCCCCGCTGATCGATACCCCACGCTCGATAACCGTGATCCCGCAGCAGCTGATCAAGGACACGGCCGCGACCTCTCTGCAAGACGCATTGCGCACTGTTCCGGGCATCACATTCGGCGCAGGTGAAGGTGGCAACCCACAGGGCGACCGTCCATTCATTCGTGGTTTTGACGCTCAGGGCGATACCTATCTGGATGGTGTACGTGACACCGGCGCGCAAAGCCGCGAGATCTTCGCAGTAGAAAGCATTGAAGTTGCCAAAGGCCCCAACTCAGCCTTCGGTGGCCGCGGCGCGGCTGGCGGTACCATCAACATGGTCAGCAAAAAAGCACACCTGGGTAACTCTATTGATGGCGGATGGACCTGGGGCTCAGACCAGACCCAACGCTACACAATGGACGGCAACTACCAGTTCAGCGATACCGTTGCTGGCCGCCTGAACCTGATGAGCCATGAAAGCAATGTTGCCGGTCGCGACAAGGTCAACTACGACCGTTGGGGTATTGCTCCTTCCTTGGCCTTTGGTCTGGGAACCGATACCCGCTTCAACGTCGATTACTACCACATGGAAAGTAACGACTTGCCTGATTCGGGTATCCCGTACGGCTTCTCCGTGGGTAAAACCCACACCGCAGCAAGCCCGGACAAACCCAACAACGGCGGCGACAGCAGCAACTTCTATGGTCTGACTGATCGCGACTTCCGCAAGACTCGCGCTGATATCACGACGCTTGCGTTCGAGCATGACTTCAGTGACGACCTGCACATCAAAAATACCCTGCGTCACGGCAACAGCATGCAGGACTACATCCTGACCCAGCCGGATGACAGCAAGGCCAACGTCAACAATGGCAGCGTATGGCGTCGAGCCAACACTCGCGTGAGCAACACCGCCACCACGACCAACCAAACCGATCTGTTTGGTGATGTGTATATCGCAGGGTTTAAAAATAGCTACTCCACCGGTATCGAGATCAGCCGCGAGACAAGCAGCAAGTCTTCTTACACCGTTGATACCAAAACCGGCTTGGGCAAAGACAACAACGAATGCAACCTAGGAATAATCGGTGCACCAAGCGGTTTTAACTGCACATCGTTGGGCAACCCGAACCCGGATGATCCATGGAGCGGTTCAATTTCGCGTAACTACGCAGGGACCGACAGTTCCAACACCACCCGCGCCATTTATGCAATGGACACCCTGGAGCTAGCGCCTGAGTGGCTGTTGAACATGGGCCTGCGTTACGACCATTTCGAAACCAAATACAAGTCGTACACCGCCGGTGGTACCACCACCTACAAAGGCGAGGACACCAGCGACTTCTTCTCCGGTCAGCTCGGCCTAGTGTGGAAAGTACGTCCTAACGGCAGCATCTACGTTTCCTACGCCACATCTGCGACCCCACCGGGTGCGATGCTGGACGCCAATGAAACAAACCCGTTGAGCGGTACTCCGGATCGCACCGGCAAGATCCTCGCCAGCGACATGGAACCAGAAGAAACCACCAACTACGAAATCGGCACCAAGTGGGATGTGCTCAATGACCGCCTGTCTCTGACAGCGGCCATCTTCCGCACGGAGAAAGAAAACACCCGCGTGCAGACAGACGCTGACACTTACGAAAACGCCGGCAAGACTCGAGTAGACGGTGTTGAGTTGTCTGCCACCGGTAAAATCACCGAAAAATGGCAAGTGTTCGCTGGCTACACCTACCTGGACGGCAAGCAGCAAGATGGCGGCCCGTTGAACAAAGCCACAGACGGCAACCAACTGCCTAACACTCCGAAAAACAGCGCCAGCCTGTGGACCACTTACGCGATTACGCCAAAGCTGACGGTCGGTGGCGGTGCGTTCTACGTGGATGAAGTCTTCGGTAACGTTGCCAACTCGACTTACGTTCCGGCCTACACCCGCTACGACGCAATGGCCAGTTACAAGCTGACCAAAAACGTTGATCTGCAACTAAACGTGCAAAACCTGACCGACAAAACCTACTACGACAAAGCATTTTCGACCCACTTCGCCAATCAGGCAGCAGGCCGTACCGCCTTGTTGACCACCAGCTTCCACTTCTAATCCGAAGCTGAGCTGTACAGAGCCCCGCCCATCTGATGGTCGGGGCTTTTGTGTGTAAAAAGACGCACACGGCATACTGCGCCGTGAAGCATTCAATTGAGCAAGCAAGGCGGTCGTCGTGTTTAAGAAAACACTTTTCCAGCTGCACTGGTTTTTCGGGATAACCGCAGGGTTGATCCTGGCCCTGATGGGGATAACCGGAGCCACAGTGTCGTTCCAGGACGAGCTGCTGAACTTGCTCAACCCGTCGGTGCTCAAGGTCGAGAAACTCGACAGCGGCGTATTGCCACCGGCCGAGCTGGTGCGCCGGGTCGAGGCCACCGAGGGCAAACAGGTCGCCATGATGTGGGTCGGTGTGGACAGCGCCAGCGCCGCGCGCATCTTCTTCACCCCGCCACCGGGCGAGCGCCGTGGTCAATTGCGCTACGTCGACCCTTACACCGGCGCCTACCAGGGCGATGCCCGCGGGCAAGGCTTCTTCGACCTGATGCTGCAACTGCACCGTTTTCTGGCCATGGGCCAAACCGGTCGCCAGATCACCGGCGCATGCACCTTGATGCTGATCTTCTTCTGCCTGTCGGGCCTGTACCTGCGCTGGCCGCGCAAGGCGCTGAACTGGCGGGCCTGGCTGACGCTGGACTGGGCCAAAAAAGGCCGCAGCTTCAACTGGGACCTGCACGCCGTGGCCGGGACCTGGTGCATGGTCTTTTACCTGCTGGCCGCACTGACCGGTTTGTCGTGGTCCTACGAGTGGTACAACAAGGGCCTGCAAAAGCTGTTTTCAGACACGCCCAACAGCCAGCAACGCAAAGGCGGACGCGGCCAGCCCGGGCCTGCGGGGCCTGCACCCGTGGCTGATTACGACGCGATATGGGCCAGCATCCAGAAAGCCGCCGGGCCCGGGCTGAGTATGTACAACGTGCGGATGCCGCCGGTCGCGGGGCAACCGGCCACGGTCTTTTATCTGCGCAGCGACTCGCCCCATGAGCGCGCCTTCAACCAGATCGTGCTCGACCCGGCCACCGGCGTGGTCAAAAAACACGAGCGTTACGACGACAAAAGCTACAAGGCGCAACTGCTGAGCAGTATTTACGCGCTCCACGTAGGCAGCTACTGGGGCCTGACGGGACGCATCCTGGTGACCATCGCCAGCCTGACCATGCCGCTGTTCTTTATTACTGGCTGGCTGCTGTACCTGGACCGGCGTCGTAAAAAGCGTCAAATCAAACAGGCTCGTCAGGGTTTTGCTGACGCAGCCAGCGACGCGCCGTCCTGGTTGATCGGCTTTGCCAGCCAGAGCGGCTTTGCCGAACAACTGGCCTGGCAGACTGCCGGGCAATTGCAGGCTGCCGGCTTGCCAGTGCGGGTTCAGCCTTTGGCCACGCTCAACGCAGACGATTTGCAACAGGCCAGCAACGCCCTGTTTGTGGTCAGCACCTTTGGTGACGGCGAAGCGCCCGACAGCGCCCGGGGCTTTGAGCGCAAGATCCTCGGCCAACCCTTGGGGCTCAATACACTCAAGTACAGCGTGCTGGCACTGGGGGATCGTCAGTACCCGAGCTTCTGTGGTTTTGCGACACGCATTGAGCAATGGCTGAACGAGCGCGGAGCACAATCGCTGTTCGCCCCGGTACAGGTCGACAGTGGTGCCCCTGAGGCCCTGCAACACTGGCATCGACAGCTCGGCCAGCTCACGGGCGGTGCACCGGGTGCCCACTGGCAGGCCCCGAGCTACAACAACTGGCCCCTTGAACAACGGCAATTGCTCAACCCCGGCAGCAGCGGCTCAGGGGTTTACCTGCTGGGGCTCAGCGCACCCGCAAGCGGTATGTCATGGCAGGCCGGTGATCTGGTGGAAGTCATGCCAAGGCAGTCCGTCTGGGCGGTTGAGCACTTTCTTGACGGCCTGGGCCTCGCGGCTGACACCCCGGTGCAACTGAACGGTCTGCAAGAAACCCTGGCCCAGGCACTGGCGGGTCGCCAACTGCCGGAAAACCGCGGCCATCTGGTGGGTATGCACGCCCAGGCACTGGTCGATGCGTTAATCCCGCTGAGCATGCGCGAGTACTCCATTGCCTCGATTCCCGAGGACGGCTTGCTGCAATTGATCGTGCGCCAGGAGCGGCATGCCGATGGCAGCCTGGGGATAGGTTCGGGCTGGTTGACGGAGCATGCCGACATCGGTTCGGCAATCAGCCTGCGGGTGCGTCGCAATAGCGGCTTTCATCTGCCGGCCGAGCCCTGCCCGCTGATTTTGCTGGGTAACGGTACGGGGCTCGCGGGGCTGCGCAGCTTGCTCAAGGCGCGGATTGCACAGGGTCAGCAACGCAACTGGCTGTTCTTTGGCGAACGAAATGCCGAGCATGACTTCTACTGCCGTGATGAGCTGCAAGGCTGGCTGGCCAGTGGTGATCTGGCGCGTCTGGACCTGGCGTTTTCACGAGACCAGGCAGAGAAAATTTATGTACAGAATCGCTTGCTGGAAGCCGGTGATGAAGTACGTCAGTGGCTGGAAGAGGGCGCTGCGATTTATATCTGCGGCAGCTTGCAGGGGATGGCGGCAGGCGTGGATCAGGCATTGACCCAGATGCTGGGGATTGAGGCTGTGGACACGTTGATCGAGCAAGGACGTTATCGGCGGGATGTGTACTGACGTCCTTCGGCCCGCTCCCACGGGTTGTGCGTCAATCTTGTGGGAGCTGGCTTGCCTGCGGTGATGCCTTCGCGAGCAGGCCCGCTCCCACCTGTTTTACAGGAGACTGGATTAAGCCTTGGCCGCCTCCAGCGCCATCTCCACCGGCTCCGGTCGCTTGATCACCGCATACACCACCGCCGTCACCAGACTGCCCGCCACAATCGCCAGCAAGTACAGCAAGGCATGATTGATCGCGTTCGGGATCAGCAACACGAACAGGCCACCGTGCGGCGCCATCAGTTTGCAGCCGAAGTACATCGACAATGCCCCCGTCAGCGCACCGCCCAGAATGCTCGCCGGGATGACTCGCAACGGGTCTTTGGCGGCAAACGGGATCGCGCCTTCAGAAATGAAGCACAGCCCCAGCACCAACGCCGCTTTGCCGGCCTCGCGCTCGGTCTGGACGAACTTGCGTCGCGCCAGGAAGGTCGCAATCCCCAACCCGATAGGCGGCACCATGCCCGCCGCCATGGTCGCCGCCATCGGTGCATAACTTTGTGAAGCCAGCAGCCCTACCGAAAACGCATACGCCGCCTTGTTGATCGGCCCGCCAAGGTCGACGCACATCATGGCGCCCAGCAGCACACCCAACAAAATGGCGTTGGTGGTGCCCATGCTGTCGAGGAAGTGAGTCAAACCCTCAAGCATCCCGGCAACCGGCTTGCCCACCACGTAGATCATCACCAGACCGGTAAACAGGCTGGCGAACAACGGGATGATCAGGATCGGCTTCAACGCTTCCAGGCTTTGCGGCAATTGCAGATAGCGGTTGATCGCCTTGGCGCAGTAGCCCGCGATAAACCCTGCGATGATCCCGCCGATAAACCCGGCTCCCAAGGTGCTTGCCAGCAGGCCGCCGATCATCCCCGGGGCCAGGCCCGGACGGTCGGCAATCGAATAGGCGATGTAGCCCGCCAGCAGCGGCACCATCAGTTTGAACGCGGCATCACCACCGATTTGCATCAGGGCTGCAGCCAACGTGCCCGGCTCTTTATAAGCCGTGATGCCGAACACGAAGGACAACGCGATCATCAAACCGCCTGCCACCACCATCGGCAACATGAACGAAACGCCGGTCAGCAAATGCTTGTAGACCCCGGCCTTTTCTTGCTTGACCGGGCTTGAACCGCCCGTTGCGGCGGTCTCTTGCTGGCCTTCACTCAGCGCCTTGTTCAGCGTGGCTTCGGCTTGTTTGAGGGCGATACCGGTACCGCAGCGGTAAATCTTTTTGCCGGCAAAGCGCTCTGCAGGCACTTCGATATCTGCCGCCAGCAACACCACATCGGCGTCACGGATAGCCTCGGCGCTCAGCGGGTTGCGCGCCCCTACGGAGCCCTGGGTCTCCACTTGCAACTCGTAGCCCAGACGCTTGGCCGCCTGCTGCAAGGCTTCGGCCGCCATAAAGGTGTGCGCCACGCCGGTTGGACATGCGGTGATGGCCACGATTTTAGGCGCACGTTTTTCGTTCTCGACCGGGGCCGATGAGGACTCAGGGGCAGCATAGACTTGCGCCTCCTGTACCCCGCGCTGCAAGACCGCTTCTACATCTTGCAGGGCCTGGGCCGGGGTGCTCTGAAATACCCGTTTGCCGATAAACCGCTGCATGTCCAACGGTGTGCTGCTAACCAGTAATACCCACTCGGCTTCGTCAATGGTGGCCGCCGACAACTGGCGCTCCGGGTGCTTGGGATCGTGCACTTCAACGCTGGTGCTCCAACCCTGACGCTGCGCCGCAGCATCGAGCAGACGGGCACACAGCACGCTGGTCACCATGCCGTTAGGGCAGCCCGTCACAATGGCTAATTTCATGTGTATCCCTCTTATTCTTCTGTCAGGGGGCGAACGCTGACGCCGCCTTCAAGCGTCGCCAGGCGCGCCGCATCGCTGATACCAAAACCAATCTGGGTGACCGCCATGGCCGCAATGGCGGTGGCGGTGCGCAAGGTCTGCTCGGGGCTGTGGCCGCTGAGCAAACCATGGACCATACCCGCCAGCAGCGAGTCGCCTGCGCCCACCGTGCTGGCCACGCTGACCTTGGGCGGCAACGCCTGCAAGGCCGGGCCGCGGCTGAACCAGTTCACGCCGTCGGCACCATGGGAAATGACCACATGCTCAACGCCTTGCGCCTGCAGACGGCTGGCCGCGGCAACCTGGGCCTCAAGGCTGCTGATGTCCCGGCCCAGCGCATCGCTGAGTTCTTCAGTGTTGGGCTTGATCAGCCAGGGCCCGGCCGTGAGGCCTTCTTTCAAGGCCTGGCCGCTGGTGTCCAGAATCACTTTCAGGCCCAGCGCCTTCAAACGCAGCACCAGGTCGCGCAACCACTGCGGGCTGATGCCCTGGGGCAAGCTGCCGGCCACAACGACCGCGTCATGCCCCACGGCAATCTGGTCGAGGGTGTCGAGCAAGGCTTGCTGCGCCTGGGCGCTGACCTGCGGCCCAAGCCCGTTAAGGTCGGTGACGCGGCCATCGTCTTCGGCAAGCTTGATATTGATGCGGGTTTCACCCGGTACGCGGATGAAGGCATCGACAAAGCCGCGACGCTTGAACAGCGCATCGAATGCCTGCTGATTGTCCTCCCCCAAAAAGCCGCTCACGGTCAGGGTGTGGCCCAGGTCGGCCAGCACTTGCGCGACGTTGACGCCCTTGCCCGCCGCATGGGTCAACATCAACGGGCTGCGATTGACCTCGCCCGGCGCCAGATGCCCGAGGCGCACGGTCAGGTCCAGTGCCGGGTTGAGGGTGATCGTCAATACTCTGGCCATTAGAGCGCCTCCACCAGTGCACGCACTTCTTCCGGGCTGCCCAGGCTCAAGGCCTGTTCGGCCAGGGTTTTGAGGCGTTCCATGCTCAGTTCGCGTACCCGCGCCTTGACCTCAGGAATGCTGCGCGCCGAAACGCTCAACTCATCCACCCCCAGGCCGACCAGTACCGGTACCGCCAGAGGGTCGGCCGCCAGTTCGCCGCACACACCCACCCATTTCCCATGGGCATGGGCGGCACGTACGGTGATGTCGATCAATTGCAGCACCGCCGGGTGCAGGCCGTCGGCCTGAGCCGACAAGGTAGGATGACCGCGGTCGATGGCCAGGGTGTATTGGGTCAGGTCGTTGGTACCCACGCTGAAAAAGTCCACTTCCTTGGCCAGCACTGGCGCCAGCAAGGCTGCGGACGGGACTTCGATCATGATCCCCAGTTGCAGATCAGCCACCGGGATTTCCAGGCGCAGACGCTCGGTCATGTCGCGGGCAGCCCGCCATTCGGCCACGCTCCCCACCATCGGGAACATGATGCGCAGCGGGCGGTTGTCCGCCGAGCGCAGCAACGCGCGTAACTGGCTTTCCATCACCTGGGGACGTTGCAGCGTAAGGCGAATGCCACGTACGCCCAAAAACGGGTTTTCTTCTTTCTCGATCGGCCAGTACGGCAGCGGTTTGTCGCCGCCCACGTCCAGGGTGCGAACCACCAGCGGCCGGCCATTCAGGCCGTCGAGTACGCGGCGGTATTCCGCCTCTTGAGTGGCCTCGTCCGGCACTTGGGAATGGGCCATGAAAATCAGCTCCGTGCGCAGCAGGCCAATGCCCTCGGCGCCCTGCTCGACGGCACCGGCCACGCCTTTGCTTTCACCGATATTGGCGAACACTTCGACCGCGTGGCCATCGAGGGTCACGGCCAGTTCATGGCGCAGGGCGCAGGCGGCCAGCAAACGCAGTTCGCGGCTGTCGCGCTCTTGCGTGGCGCGGTGCAGCGCGTCGGCATCCGGCGAAACATGCAAACGCCCACGCTGGCCATCGATCAGCAGCTCAGTGCCGGGTGCCAGCAACAGCACCGCTTCGCCGGCACCCACCAGCGCCGGAATACCCAACGCGCGGGCGACGATGGCGCTGTGCGCAGTGGCACCGCCACGGGCGGTCAAAATACCCGCAACCCGCGCCGGATCAAGGCGCGCCACATCCGACGGCCCGACTTCGTCCATCACCAGCACATAAGGCAGGTCGGGTTCGGCCGGAGTTTCAACGCCACACAACTGGGCCAAAACGCGGCGGCCGATGTCACGCAGGTCGGCGGCCCGTTCGGCCAGCAACGCATCCTGCAAGGACTCTTGCTGGCGCGCTGCGGCCTCGATCACCGACATCCACGCAGCTTCGGCACTTTCGCCCTGTTTGAGGCGCGAATCGACTTCGTCGGTCAGTTCCGGGTCGTCGAGCATTTCCTGGTGGGTGATGAAAATCTCGCGAATGGCCTTGGACTGGCTGCGCGCAATCAGGCCTTCAATGTCCTGGCGCACCTCGCCCAGGGCATTTTTCAGGCGCTCGCGCTCAACCACGGACGACTCGCCACGCAGCGGGTAATCGAAGGTTTGCAGCACTTGAATGTGGGCCGGGCCGATTGCAATACCGGGCGAGGCCGCAATGGCCTGAACCACGCTACCGGCAACCGGGGCCGTGATGAGTGTGGCGATTTCGGCCACACCGGGCACCGCGTCGGTGACGGTCGGCAGAGGCTCGACCTCTTCACCCAACCCCTCTTCCACCGCAGCCAGCAGCGCGGGCAAGGCATCGTTGGCAATGCTCGGCTCGGCGACAAACTCCAGCACCTGACCGCGACGTGCCCCCAGGCTCAGCAGTTTGCTCAGGCTCTTGGCAGAGACTGCCGAGTCCTGGCCATCGAGGATTCTGACGCGGATATCGCCTTCAAAACTTTTGGCCAGCTGTGCGAGGACCTTGGCCGGGCGCGCATGCAGGCCGTGGGCGTTGGCCAGGGTGATACGGGCACTCGGCCAGTCAGCCGGCAGCTCGCCGCCCAGCACTTCCAGCACCGCACGACGGCTGGTGGCACGGCCCAGCTCGTGACCACGGCCGGCAATCAGCAGCGCACACAAACGCTCCAGCAAGGCCTGATGCGCTTCGCCCAGGCTGGCCAGGCAGAACAGACCGCTCAGTGGCTGGCCCAGGTAACGCATCGGTTTGTCCGGGGTCACAAACGCCAGCCCCGGGCGCTTGACCGTTTGCTCGCTGTGCAGCCACCACAGGCCATCACCCAGCGGCAGCGCGTCGACTTGCTGCAATACGGCGGCAAAACCGTTGCTCACGCAATCGGCCTGACGCAACAGACGTGCACCACGCCATACCAGCTCTTCGAAGTCATCGGCTGACACGCCAAGGCCAATCATCTGAGCGTCCAGCGCCAGTTCTTGCGGGGCGCCCTGAAGCAGTTTGAGCAGGGCTTCAGCGGAACTGGCACGGCGCAGGGCTTCGCCCAGATCGGTTTCGCCCAAGGCACGGGTCAGCAATTGCAGCAAACGCAGGTGCTCGTCGGACTTGGCCGCAATACCAATGGCCAGGTAAACGATTTGACCATCGCCCCAATCCACCCCTTCGGGGAACTGAAGCAAACGCACGCCCGTGGTAAAGACCAGTTCTCGGGTTTCAGGTGTGCCATGGGGGATGGCAATGCCCTGGCCCAAAAAGGTCGAACCCTGAGCCTCACGCGCCTGCAAACCGCTCAGATAACCTTCGGCCACCAAGCCATCGGCAACCAGTTTATCGGCGAGCAATTGCAGCGCCGCAGACTTGTCCACAGCCGTTTGGCCCATGGAAATCTGCTCTATGGTGAGCTCGAGCATGCGTTCTCCTTTTCTGGTACTTCATGGCACCAGGTATTGTTTTGAATTAGGTCAGCTTAGGACGCTCATCCCGGACTGTGTCAGTGGATGTGTGGCAAGCACATCGCTACCGGGGCAAGAACCTTTAAACACGCCTGCTGAAACGTTTAATCAAGAATACCCGGCACGTTACTGCATAATTGCCCGCGCTTGAAGCCCAACCTTTCGCTTTGACCGGCGCCAGTGGGCGGATACTGCGAAAAAATACAGTTCCCGTATGGCATACGATGGTCGGCTGCCTTTATCGGTTAGGATTGGCCAGAATGTCGACATGTACTACAAAAAATAAGGAATTTTCGGCGTGAAACTCAGTGATATCGCTCAATTGGCAGGTGTTTCCGTAACGACTGCCAGCTATGTCATCAATGGAAAAGCCGAACAGCAGCGCATCAGCAGCAGCACGGTCGAGCGCGTGCGCGCGGTGGTCGAAGAGCATGGCTTTACTCCCAACCCGCAGGCCGCCGGGCTGCGCAGCCGGCACACTCGCACCCTGGGGTTTATCCTCCCGGACCTCGAAAACCCGAGTTATGCGCGCCTGGCCAAACAGCTCGAACAAGGCGCCCGCGCTCGCGGCTATCAATTGCTGATCGCCAGCTCCGACGACGCGCCGGACAGTGAGCGCCAGTTGCTCAAGTTATTCCGCGCCCGTCGTTGCGACGCCCTGTTTGTGGCCAGTTGCTTGCCTGAAGAAGATGACAGCTACCGCAAACTGCAAGACCTGGGCATGCCGATCATTGCCATTGACCGGACCATGGAGCCCGAGCGCTTCTGTTCGGTCATCAGCGATGACTGCGAGGCCAGCCTGCAATTGACCCGCAGCCTGTTGCATCCGGTACCGCGCCAGATTGTATTGATCGGTGCACGCCCCGAGCTGAGCGTCAGCCAGGCCCGTGAAGCAGGGTTCAAGCAAGCCGTCGAAGGGTTCAAAGGCGAAGTGCTGATTGAACACGGTGCAGCCTTCAGCCGCGAATGCGGCCGTCAGATCATCGACAAGTTGCTGGCACGTCAGGGGCATTTCCCCGAGGCGCTTATCACCACTTCGTACGTGCTGCTGCAAGGGATGTTCGATGCGCTGCTGGAGCACCCGACCCAGCGCCCGCCGCTGCGCCTGGCTACTTTTGGCGACACCCAGTTGCTGGACTTCCTGCCACTGCCCGTCAATGCCATGGGTCAGCAGCACAAGTTGATTGCCGAAAAAGCCCTGAATCTGGCCCTGGCAGCGATTGAAGAACAGAGCTACGTGCCCGGCATTCATGCGATTGCCCGAACCTTCAAACAGCGCATTCATCAGGCCTGAGCATGGAGCTGATCGATACCCACACCCACCTCGACTTTCCGGACTTTGACGCGGATCGCCCGCAGTTACTGGCGCGCAGTCGAGCGCTGGGGGTTGGGCAGATGGTGGTGCTGGGGGTCTATCAGCGCAACTGGCAGCGGCTGTGGGATCTGGTGCAAACCGATAGCCAGCTGTATGCGGCGTTTGGCATGCACCCGATGTACCTCAACGAACACCGCCCAGCGCATCTGGCACAGCTCGAACAATGGCTGAGCCGTCTGGCGGGTCATCCACAGCTGTGTGCGGTGGGTGAAATCGGCCTCGATTACTTTATTCCCGAACTCGACCGCGACGGCCAGCAACAGCTGTTTGAAGCGCAGTTGCAGTTGGCCGCCGACTTTCAGCTGCCCGCCCTGCTCCATGTCCGGCGCAGCCATGCCCAGGTGATTGCGGCGCTAAAGCGCTTCAAGCTCAAGCGTGGCGGGATTGTGCATGCGTTTGCCGGCAGCCGCGAAGAAGCGCGGGAGTATATAAAGCTGGGGTTCAAACTGGGGCTCGGTGGTGCTGCCACCTGGCCGCAGGCCTTGCGCCTGCGCAAAGTGATCGCCGATTTGCCCCTGGACGCCATCGTGCTGGAAACCGACGCCCCCGACATGGCGCCGGCCATGTACCCCAACCAGCGCAACAGCCCGCAGTACTTGCCCGACATTTGCCAGGCTCTGGCGCAAGTGATGGGCATCAGCCCCGAGCAATTGGCCGAGGCCAGCACCGCCAATGCCCGCGCGCTGTTTGGCTGGAAGAACCCGAGTCACCCCCTGTAGATATTCTGTTCCCGGTCATGCACTGGCGGAGTGTTTCTCGCTAAACGGCTTGGCCGGATCAAAGGCGTTCGAGGCGGTAGGCCGGCCTGTTTGGTGTCGGGATCTGCGAGACTCGCACATCTCCTCTGTGGGAGCGGGCTTGCTCGCGATGCAAGCGGCGCGGTATTTGAGTTGAATCGCGCCGATGCCATCGCGAGCAAGCCCGCTCCCACATGGGGTTGTGCAGTTTCAAGCCTTTGCCTTTGCCTTTGCTGTAGTCAGGGGAATGTGCAAACAACGCGAATGCCCCTATTCCAGTTGGGCGTTTGTGGCAGATATGTACTTGGTGGTTCTGTTGTTTTTGCAGCTATTGAACAGCTGAACAGCGTACATATCCGTTCGATGCGCCACGGCTTTCTACGGGTTTCGCCCTTACGGCGAGGCACTTTTGTCAAACAGCCACAAAAGTACCCAAAAAGGCCTTGCCCCGGCGTACGGCCCTCGCTTCGCTCAGGTGTCCCTCGCTCCGGTCCCGCTCCGTGGGCACGCCGTGACGGGCCATCCTTGGCCCAGCACGGCTCTCCCGGCATCCATGCCGGGAGGCCCACTGCGCAGAACCTCCACTCGGCCTCCCGAAGGGGCAGGTAGATCAAGAGCAAATCAAAAGCCAAAGCAAAGCAAAGCAAAGCAAAGCAAAGCAAAGCAAAGCAATAGATTGCGCGATACACAAACCCTGTAGCCACTGACGAGTAGTGCGAGGCTGCGTTCGGTTTGACCTCGGTTACTGGGTTTGCGACCGCTTCGCGCTCGGACGCAACCTCGCGGAGCCCGTCAGCGGCTACAGGTCTTATGGGGTGTCAAAGCAATAACGCCCATACCGCAAAACTCGCATACCACAGCACCGCAGCGCGCAGCAGCATGGCCCAGAGGGTATCGAGGCTGGACACGCCTTCAGGCCCGACTTGCGGCGCCGGGATCTCTGCGGCCGCACACCCGGCCTTGTCGATCAGTTGCGCGGCGCTGATATCCCAACTCAGCAACTCATGGAGCATCACCCGGCTGACCGCCGCGAAATTGCCCACCAGTGCAAAACTGGCCGCCAGCAATCGAACCGGCAACCAGTCAAAGGCATGACGCAATTGCTCGGCACGCTCGACCAGGGCCGGGCTCTTGCCATGCTCTGCCGCCAGGGCCAGCAAGCGATAGCTCAAGGCCGCCACGGGGCCCAAGAGGAAATACCAGAAAATTACCGCAAAGAAGCTTTGATAGGCCTGCCACAACAAGTGGCCCTGTACCTTCTCCAGCAACTGCTCGCCGCTGTCGGCACTGACGCTCAGGTCGCGCTCGGCAACATGGGCTGCGGCCTGCAAATCACCGCGCCGCCAGGCATCGCGAAAGGGTCCGAGCCCTCCCAGCAAGTCACCGCGCCCAAGACTGTAAATCACCACCAGCAGGTGCACCGGCAGGGCCAGCAGGCCATAAGCCACAGGCTGCAGCACCACCAGCAGCAACCCCAGTACCGCTGCGGGCAGTGCAATAAGGATAATCAGCACCCACCACGGCTTGTTGCCAAACCCGGAGCTGGTTTCAAGCTTGTTCAGCTCGCGCAACCAGCCGCCATCACGCTGCAGACGCTGACGCAAAGCCGAGAACTTCTCGACCAGAATCGCCAGCAGTAACACCACAAAACTCATTGTATTTCTCCTGTGTGCTGCAACGCGCTGCGAAAGCGCATCCAGTCAAAAGCCGGCCCCGGATCAGTCTTGCGCCCCGGTGCCACGTCGCTATGGCCACAAATCCTGTGCCCGGTGATGCCGGGATAAGCCGCCTGTAATTGCCGGGTCAAGGCGATGAGCGCCTGGTACTGCGCATCCGTAAAGGGCAGTTCATCGGTGCCCTCGAGTTCGATCCCCAACGAAAAATCATTGCAGGCCTCGCGCCCCTCGAAACTTGAAACACCCGCATGCCAGGCGCGATCCAGGCAGGAAACAAACTGGATAACCGCGCCATCACGCTCGATCAAAAAGTGCGCACTGACCCTGAGCTCGCTGATGCTTTCAAAATAAGGGTGTTCTGTGACGTCCAGCCGGTTCTGGAAGAACGCCTGAACCTTGCCGGTGGCGAACTGCCCCGGCGGCAAGCTGATGTTATGGATAATCAGCAAGGAGATTTCGCCGCTCGGGCGCGCATTGAAGTTGGGCGACGGGCAATGGCACACGCCTTGACACCAGCCGCTCGCGGGGTCCAGCTGCATACAGGCTCCTTCAACAGGCAAAACGAAAGGCCCAGTATGCCGCGATGAGCATGTCGATGGGGAGCAATCTGCGCTGTACGCGATTACTCGGCGCCGGACTGACGCAGACTGTCTATCACCGACTCCAGGGCCCGGTCGAACAGCAGCCGGTCATCGAGCAGTAAAATAGCGCCGCTGCGCAGCTGGACGATCAGATCGGTGCGGCTTTTCTCCAGCACCTTGGCCCCGGCCCGATTCACGAACACATGCGTGCCGCCGGGTTCCAGAATCGTGATCAGCTTGCAGCGCAGCCACGTCGCTTGATCTTCCTGCAGCTCGATCCAGGTCCCGATTCGCAGCTGGCTGACCAGCAGCAGCCCCAGATGGCCCTGCTCGTCAAGAACGGGCAGCGGCCATGGCTGTACGGGGCCGGGCAGGAGCGCGGGCCGGCGGCGGGCCTGCTCGGTATCGCGGGTGCGCTGTTCAAGCAGTTCGATGCGGCTGCGCTCACCGCGGGTAAACATCGAAAAATCATGCAGCAAGGATTCAAGCAGCGCCGGGTTTTTGCCCGCATTCCGGGCCATTTGCAACACCACGTGCTCGATTTTCCGGAAGAGCGGGTCTTTGCAGTCTTCGGCGCTGGCGCCCCAGCCGATGGCCGCGCCCGCAATCACGTTCAACAAGCGGCGGGCCGGATGGCTGTCACAGCTAAAAAAGTTCTGATCACGCTGCGCGATCTGGAGCAAAGGCTCACGCAGCAGTCCGAGCAGTTTTTTCAGCGGCGGTGAGAGGTTGCGGTCATCGCGGATGTACTCGAACAACAGCCCGACCAGGTTGTTCGTATCCTCGCTCGCCTCGGGTGACGACTGCGCAAGCGCACCCACTTTTGCAGCGCAGCATGAAGCCCTGTCCGACAGGTCAGGCAGCACGCCCGTGGCGATCAATAGCTGGTTGGCATCGGCGTACAGCTGTTCGGTCCGGCTAAGCAGATATTTCTCGAACAGACGCAGCATGATCAGCTTGACCTTGATGTCCACGCCCTGATCACGCTCGGCCAGCAGAAAATACTCGCACAGCATCGCCGGCCCCAACGGGTTGTTGTGCTCATCCAGCGCCAGGCAACTCAAGGTATTGAGGCGCGTACTCAGCTGGCACAAGGACAACTGGTTGCGGGTCAGCACCCGCTCCACCATGGCACGGGTCACTTGAGTGCGCTCGAGGTCATCGGCCATCAGCGAAAACACCGCCTGCGCCGGAACGACACCCTGCAAGGCAGGCTCTCTGGTATCGGGCTGGGTCAACCTGACAAAGGCGTCGAACAACCGTTCAAGAAAGCCGCGCTCAATACTTTTGCGCTTGAGCCTCACATCGCGCATGGCTTCAAAAAACAGGCTCTGCTCGGTGTCGTTCTGCGCCTTGTCTGCCATTTCAAACAGGGTTTCATCGGCATTTTCGAACAGCACCTGCAACTCATACCTGAGCTGCTGTGCAGCCTTGTCATGCACCTGCAACAGGATCACAGGCAGGCGGGCAAGCGGCGAGTGCATCGCCAACTCCGCAGTGGCCCTGTAGGCAGGTCCCACTTTCCCGTCATTTTGCATCCTGGCCTCCCTGAATGGTTTCTTCGCCTGCAGGTGAACCGCCTGTAGCCCTGGCCACTTTTAACGCTCACATGCAGAACCGGCGCGTGCATTGCGCACCCGCCGGCATATCGAAATTAAGGGCAATGGCCGCACGTCAAAGCTATGGCGCCAATTGCAAGGCGGATTATCTTGTAAAAGATGGCGCTTGTACCAGCGGACTCTTCATTTGAATGAGTGAGGGGGCAAAATAATGCTGAAAGTGCCGAAAGAAGCACATTGCAGGCATTTGCCTGTGATGCTTCGGCGCACCTTGGGTTCCCCTGTGGCCTGGCCCTATAATCGGCGCACTTTGTTTGTGGAGCTCGTTATGCCGAATTTACGCCTGGCCGACCTCACTGCCGAAATCGAAGCCAACGTACGCCGTGCGTTAGCCGAAGACATTGGCAGCGGCGATATCACCGCACGGCTGATCCCGGCCGAACGTCTGGCCAAAGCCACGATTATTACCCGTGAAGCCGCCGTCATCAGTGGCACCGCGTGGGTTGATACAGTGTTTCGCCAGCTTGATCCGCGAGTCGCCGTCCACTGGCAAGTCGCCGATGGCGAGCGCGTGAGCCCCAATCAGGTGTTGTTCCACCTTGAAGGCCCGGCGCGCTCGCTGCTCAGTGGCGAACGCAGCGCGCTTAACTTCCTGCAAATGCTGTCAGGCGTTGCGACTCACGCTCAGTTCCTGGCCGACCAGGTGGCCGATACTCAGGTCAAGTTGCTGGACACCCGTAAAACTCTGCCCGGCTTGCGTCTGGCACAGAAATACGCCGTGACCTGTGGTGGTTGCCACAATCACCGGATCGGCCTGTACGACGCATTCCTGATCAAGGAAAACCACATCGCAGCCTGCGGCGGCATCGCCCAGGCCATCACCGCTGCGCATAACATTGCCCCTGGCAAGCCGGTAGAGATCGAAGTCGAAAGCCTGGCCGAACTCAAGGAGGCCCTGGCCGCAGGCGCCGACATCATCATGCTCGACGAGTTGAGCATGGACGATATGCGCGAAGCGGTGCGCCTGAACGCGGGCAAGGCCAAACTGGAAGCCAGCGGCGGGATCAACGAGACGACCTTGCGCCCAATCGCCGAAACCGGCGTGGACTACATCTCCATTGGTGCCATGACCAAAGATGTGAAGGCGGTGGACCTGTCGATGCGGTTGAGCCTCTGACCGCACCGCACCTTGCGGGAGCGGCCTGCTCCCGCGATCAAGACAGCGCAAAACCCTGGCATTTCATTTCATGCTCAAGCAGCCATTGCTTGACGGCCAGCCCGCCTGCAAACCCCGTCAACGTGCCGTTGCTGCCGATTACACGGTGGCACGGGATGATGATCGGAATCGGGTTGCGCCCATTCGCCGCCCCCACCGCCCGCGACGCCTTGGGCCGCTGGATTTGCTGCGAAATCTGACCGTAGCTGGTGGTCACCGCGTAGGGAATGGTGGTGAGCGCGTGCCAGACCGACTGTTGAAATTCAGTGCCCAACGGCTTGAGCGGCAAATCAAACATCAGCCGTTCGCCCGAGAAATATTCCTCCAGCTGGCGGCGAACTTCGGCGAGCTTTTGCGGCGAATGCATCCAGCCGTCCTGCGGCACATGGGGCCGACGATCCAGCTCGAAACGCACCTCGCGCAACCCTTCATCATCGGCGACCAAGAACAGCGGGCCTATGGGTGAGGGCATTTGTTCATAGTAGATCTGCGTCATGTTCATACCTTCCGTGCAGCAGCCGAGTCGGTGGCTGCGCGCCATAAATACATCACTGAATAGGCCCGCCACGGGCGCCAGCTTTCGGCCAGCGTTTGCAGCGCCCTGGTGCTTAACGGCTCACCCCGGGGGTTGGCTTCGCGACGCAGAATCAAATCGGCGGCCGGGAACGCATCAGGGTGTTTGAGCACACGCATGGCAATGTAATGCGCGGTCCAGTCACCAATCCCGGGCAGTTGCACCCAGCGGCTGATAAACCGCTCTAACGGTTGTTCTACAGCAAAATCGACCCGGCCTTCGATCAGCGCGCGGGCGACCCCCTGGATCGTGTTGATCCGTGCCTGGGTAATTCCCATTTGCCCAAGGTCGGCCTCTGCCAGTTGCTCGGGGCCCGGAAACAGACGGTTCAGATCCGAACCTGCACCGGGCTCGATCGCAACCCCATAGCGCTGCACGATACGGCTGGCCAGAGTGCGCGCAGCCGCCACGCTGACCTGCTGACCCAGGACGGCCCGCACTGCCACTTCAAAACCATCCCAGCCCCCGGGCAAACGCAGGCCTGGATAACGCTCGATCACAGGTGCCAGCAGCGGGCTGCTACTCAAGGTACGGGCGATGGCGAGCGGGTCGGCGTCCAGGTCAAACATCCGCCGGATCCGCGTGACCACCCCCAGCATCTGGCCGGGAGGTACGTTCAGCAGTTCCAGCTGTAACGCATGCTGCTCACCCGGCCAGGCACTGACCCGCAGCCAGCCGGGCGCATCAGGCTGCCCGAAAACCCGCTGATAACTGAGCCCGTCAACCTGTTCGATACCCGGCAAGGCACGGGTTTGCAGAAAACCCAGCAACGCACTGAAGTCATACGGCGGGCGATAGCCCAGACGCAATACCATTGCCTTGTCCGCCCGTGCCTTTGGGCTGCGCCTGAACGCGCGCGGCTCGGCATGGTTGGCCTCGGCAAACGCAGCATTGAAACGGCGCAGGCTGCCAAACCCCGACGCCATGGCCACTTCGGTGATCGACAGGTCGGTTTCGGTCAGCAGTTGTTTGGCAAACAACAAACGCTGGGTGGCATGAACTGCCATCGGCGGCGCCCCCAGGTACTGCACAAACAAGCGGCGCAATTGCCGGGCACTGACACTCATACGCTCGGCCAGACTCTCCAGCGAGTGATCTGCCAAATAGCCTTCATTGATCAACTTGAGCGCCCGCGACACCAGATGTTCGCCCTGCAACCAGAGTTGATTACCCGGCGCCAGCTCCGGCCTGCAGCGCAAACATGGGCGAAAACCCTGGGCCTGAGCGGCGGCCGCGCTAGGGTAATACACCACATTTTCAGCTTTGGGTGCCCGTGCAGGGCACACCGGGCGGCAGTAGATCCGCGTAGTGAGCACGGCGGTAAAAAACACCCCGTCAAAACGCGCATCGCGGCTCAAGCGAGCGATTTCGCAAGCCGCGGTACTGGGTGTGGAGAGGCTGTTATCGGTGTTCATAGGCCGCAGAATAGCACCGCGATTTTTCCGGTTCTCGCCGTTTTCGGACATCAATGTACCCGCTACGAAAAAAGCCACCCGGCAACTACCGGATGGCTTTTCAAGTGGTGCCGGAGACAGGAATCGAACCTGCGACCTTCGCGTTACGAGTGCGCTGCTCTACCGACTGAGCTACACCGGCGGTTCCCGTAAAACTAGCACCGCAGGGTAAACCCGGCAATCGGCGCAATGCTGTTCACTTAAGAGCAACGCTACACAAATGTGGGAGCGGCGGTGCGACGATTCGACTTGCTCGCGATGGTCTGCAGAGCGCCGCATTTACTCAGTAAATACGCGTCATCATTAACGACCATCGCGAGCAGTCCAGCATCGACCGGCACTCCCGCAGAAGCAGAAATAGCTAAAGTGAACAGCATTGGGCAATCGGTGGTTATTTACAGGCACCACTGGCCAGGCATGTGCCGTTTTGGGTCCAGGTCAGCGTACTGCCATTCAACGTCGGCACCAGCACGCTGACCCAGCCGCCAGCGGCCTGAGTGCCTGCCATGGTGATCACGCCATCGATCACCGTCATGCCTGCCGCCAGGTTGTCAGTCGGCTCCGCCGGAGCCGGAATGCCGTGGGTGCCCGCATCGCAGACCGTCAGGTCGTTGCTCTCGCTCAAGCACAGGGCCACAGCGGTCTTGTAGGTGTTGGCGATCGTGTTCACTTCGGCAAAACGGGTCTTCATGACGTGGTCGTTGTAAGCCGGAAATGCAAATGATGCGATCAGGCCAATGATTGCCACCACAATCATCAGTTCGATCAGGGTGAAGCCTTTTTGTTGTTTCACGTGAAGCCTCCGAATAAAGGGCACGACGGGGTGCCATAGCAGTGCTGTGCGGCCAAAAAAGTGCGCACAGGCTATCAAGGTTAGTGGGCGGATGCTCCACAACTGCATCGCTGACACCTTTGGACATGCTCGGGCGGGCGAGTCGAGGCTCAAGGCATCTAGTCTTTGATACTCACACACAGCCGAGCGCGAAGCGCGCCAGGGATGGACCCATGGCAACACAGGCCGTTAAAACCAGCCTTTATCGGTGGGAAGGCACTGACCTCAAAGGGGCTAAAATTTGCGGTCAGGCCACGGCAGGCAGCCAGGCAATGGTCCGGGTTCAGCTGCGCCGCCAAGGTATTACCGCTGGTAAAATCCGGCGCCATGCAAACGGGCCGTCGCCTGCCGGAAAATCCATCAACACCCTGCAAATCACCCTGTTTACCCGCCAGCTGGCCACCCTGATCACCGCCGGCGTCCCGCTGCTGCAAGCCCTGCAAGTGATTGCCAACGGCCTGGAGCATCCTGCAACTCACCAACTGGTAACCGGGCTGCAGCAGGACATCCGCGCCGGTAGCAGCCTGGCGGCTGCACTGCGTAAAAAACCTGCACATTTTGATCCGCTGTTTTGCAGCCTTGTGGAAGCAGGCGAGCAGGCAGGGGCACTGGATGTGTTGCTGCAACGGGTGGCGACCTACAAAGAAAAAACCCGGGCCCTGAAAAAGAAGATCAAAAAAGCCATGACCTATCCCATCGCCGTACTACTGGTGGCATTGGTGGTGTGCACGATTTTACTGGTTGAAGTGGTGCCGCAGTTTCAGGGTATTTTCCGCTCATTCGACGCACAGCTTCCTGCGTTCACTTTGTGGGTAATCCGCCTGTCAGAGGTACTTCAAGCTTACGGATTGTGGGGGCTGGCGATCTTTTGCTGCACCCTTGCCTGCCTGCACCATCGTTACAAGTACTCTGCCCCGCTGCGCCAACGGGTTGATCGTTGGTTATTGAAACTGCCCGTAATGGGTAGTCTGCTGCACTTGTCCGCCATGGCCCGCTTTGCCCGCACGCTGTCGACCACGATCGCTGCCGGTGTTCCGCTGCTTGAAGCCCTGACTTCGGTGGCCAGCGCCACGGGCAATAGCCTGTACAAAGACGCGGTGCTGCGACTCAAGCAACAGGTGGCAACCGGCAGCCAGATCCATGTGGCCATGGGTAATGTCGGCGTGTTTCCGGGCATGGCCATTCAGATGACCGCCATTGGCGAGGAATCCGGCACATTGGACGATATGCTTGACCACGTTGCCACCTATTATGAAAGCGAGGTCGACACTCTGGTCGATAACCTGACAACGTTGATGGAGCCGGTCATCATGGCGGTACTCGGGATCATGGTTGGCGGGCTGGTCATCTCCATGTACTTACCGATTTTCAACCTGGGCCGAGTGATCTGAGCATGATTGAGCTGTTTAACCATCACCCTGACGCTTTTATCGCCTGCGCCCTGATACTCGGCTTGCTGGTGGGCAGTTTTATCAATGTGATTGCGTGGCGTTTGCCCAAAATGCTCGAACAGGACTGGCAGGCGCAGGCCCGCGAGCTGCTGGATCTGCCCGCCCCTGTCAAAGGCCCTGTGTATAACTTGATGCTGCCTCGCTCCCACTGCCCCAAGTGCCAGCATTCTCTTCGGCCCTGGGAAAACATCCCGTTACTGAGCTACCTGCTATTACGTGGCAAGTGCTCGCACTGCAAAAGCGCTATCGGCCTGCGCTACCCGCTCACCGAACTGGCCTGCGGGCTCTTGTCGGCTTTTGTCGCCTGGCATCTGGGGTTTGGCACGCAAGCGGGCTGGATGCTTGTGCTGACCTGGGGGTTGCTGGCTATTTGCTTGATCGATGCCGAACATCAAATCGTGCCCGACATGCTGGTCTTCCCCCTGCTCTGGCTGGGGTTGCTGCTGAACAGTTTCGATGTCTTCACCACCCTGCCCCAGGCGGTGTGGGGCGCGGCGCTGGGCTATGCCAGCCTGTGGTCGGTGTTCTGGATATTCAAACTGATCACCGGCAAGGACGGCATGGGCCATGGTGATTTCAAGTTACTGGCCGTGCTCGGCGCATGGGGCGGGGTGGCGATTTTACCGTTGACCATTGTGCTCTCCTCGCTGCTGGGCGCGATTGTGGGCTTGAGCCTTTTGGGTTTGCGCCGCGCCCAGACGTCCACCCCGATCCCCTTTGCGCCGTATCTGGCAATTGCCGGCTGGATTGCATTGCTCTGGGGTGGTCAAATAACCGGCTTCTATTGGCAGATTTCGGTTTGACGTGATGACTGCACCTTCCAAACCCTGGATTCTCGGGCTGACCGGCGGTATCGGCAGCGGTAAAAGTGCCGCAGCCGAACACTTTTGCACGCTCGGCGTGCACGTGGTGGACGCCGATCATGCGGCCCGCTGGGTCGTCGAACCGGGGCGCCCGGCGCTGGCAAAAATTGCCGAGCACTTTGGCAACGATGTGCTGCACGCCGATGGCCAGCTCAATCGCGGCGCTTTGCGCAACCTGATCTTTACCGACCCCGAGCAACGCCTCTGGCTTGAAGCCCTGCTGCACCCGCTGATTCGTGATGAGATCGCAAGCAACCTGGCGCAGGCACAATCGCCCTACGCCATTTTGGTCTCACCGCTGCTGATCGAGTCCGGGCAGTACGCGACAACCCAGCGCGTGCTGGTGATCGATGCCCCGCAAACCCTGCAAATACAGCGCACGCTGGCGCGCGACAACACCAGCGAGCAGCAAGTACAGGCCATTCTCAAGGCACAGGCCAGCCGCGAAGAACGCCTTCGCCACGCTGACGACGTGCTGCTCAATGACAACGATTTGAAAGCGCTGCAGACTGAAGTCGAGCGCCTGCATCACTTCTATTTAACTTTGCGTGGAGGCCAACCATGACCAAACCTATGACCGTAGACTGCCCGACCTGTGGCACAGCCGTGCAGTGGGATACCAGCAACGCTTTCCGGCCTTTTTGCTCTGACCGCTGCAAATTGATCGATCTGGGTGCCTGGGCTTCGGAAGAGCACAAGATCCCGGTCAGCCCGGATGCTGAAGACGATTTGTTCTCCGAGGATTTGCCCGAGCGTTTCCACTGATTGCATGGGAGCTGGCTTGCCGGCGATACGCGCGATGCGGTATCGCACAAGCCAGCTCCCACAAAATCACCGTTATTTGGAGGGCCCGTCATCCTGCCACGGTGCAGCCAGGTAACGCGTGCGGTTGAAGGTTTCCAGCCATTCAGGGCAAAACACCACCAGTGCCGTGACCAGCATCCCGTTGATAAACGCCTCAGGAAAGATGATCAGCCACAGGTAGCCAACAAAGTCTTCCAGCCACTCCGGCATCACGAACAACCCGTCCAGCCACAACACGCCCAGTACCGCCAGCACACACAGCAGCGCGGCCAGGGCTGCCGCAAAGAAGCCCGAGCAAAAGATATACACAAAGGGATTACGCGGCCGGGCCCGCTCGACCATGCGCGCACAGCACTCGGTGACAGCGACCGGCAACACAATCAGCAACACGCCATTGACGCCCATCGCAGCAAGATCCTGACGCCCCAGCAGCACCAGCCCGACCTGAGCAGCAAGCGCACCGACAATCGCCAGCGGCCAATCGAGCAGCAAGGTGACTACGGTCAGGCCGATAAAGTGATAAGACACGCCGCTGTCAAAGTCGCGCCGCACCAACCACAGCAAAAATAACGAGAACACCGTACCGAACAGCAAGTGCTGGCGCCGTGTGTCGGCAAACAGCTCAACCCAGGGCGCTCGCCAGATCGCCCACAGCACAACCGGGGCATAGAGCAGCCAGCCAATTGCCTGCGTTTGTGTGGATAACACCTCGGCCCCGATCATCTGCGCACCTGCAATCCAGCCTTGTTAAAGCACACTGCTCAACCCTCCTTGTTTGATGCCAATGCTGCTGATGCGCCTGAGTCTACACCCGGACTTTCAGTAACACCTGTTTCAGAGCTAAGCTGCCCTCATGGACGACTCAGATTATTTACGCCTGCTCACCATTCAGGCCGAACAGGCCAATGCCTTTTTATCCAATGCCCGCAAATGGGAGCGTGAGCGTTGGGTCTGCCAGCGCCTGCTGCAAGGCTTGAACATCCCGTATCACAGCGAAGACTTCACCCAGGCGGAGCAAGAGCCGCCGGATGTGTTGTTCGGCGACGCGCGCTTTGAGGTGTTCTTTGTGCTCGATGAAGGCCGTCGCCTGAACGATGAATGGCGCGAAGAGCTGCAGCGCCGTCGCAGCGCCTACTCCCTGAGCCAGCTGGTACGCCGTGAAGCACGGCCCAAGCGGATTCCGGCGAGCAAGCTGTTGCAGCGTTTAGGCCCCACCCTGCACAAAAAAGCCAACAACTACAAAGAACGCGATATCGACTTGGGGCAACTGGACATCATTGCGTTTTCCAGCCTCAAGCGCGAAGTGCTGGACCTCAACAGCCACTTCCCGCCGCCTACCGAATACCTGCGCCAGGGCTGGCGCTCGCTGTCGCTGGTAGGGCCGACGTTTGCCCGTGTGCTGTTTGCACAACCGGATGCACCGGACTTCCTGCGCAATAACCTGGGGCGCAGCATTATTTTCGACGTGGGGATCAGCCTGTAAGTTCGTGTTCAGACCCGGCACGCTATGCTTGTTTGCATCGCGCTGTAGCTTTTACACATCCTGCTACGTCTATTTGACGAGGCCAAAAATATGTCCAGTCGCCTGAACCCAGATGATCTGAAGCATGTCGAAGAGTACCTGCAACTGCCACAAAACCAGGTTGAGCGCCGGCCTTTCAGGCCCTGGCTGCTCCTTGGAGTGGTGGTGATCGCGGTGATTGCCATGGGCCTGTTGAGCCGCCTCCTGAGTTACCTGGTGCTATGAGCTGCGTTGCGCTCGCCCGGGTCACTGAGCACAGAATTCTTTTAAGCCTTGCGAGTGATACCCATGACCCATCGTATTGTTATCGTCGGCGGCGGCGCCGGCGGCCTGGAGTTGGCGACCCGCCTGGGCAAGACTCTGGGCAAGCGCGGCAAAGCCAGCATCACGCTGGTGGATGCCAACCTGACCCACATCTGGAAACCGCTGCTGCATGAAGTCGCTGCCGGTTCGCTGAACTCATCGGAAGACGAACTTAACTACGTCGCCCAGGCCAAATGGAATCACTTTCAATTCCAGCTTGGCCGGATGAGCGGGTTGGATCGTGAGCTGAAAAATATCTCATTGTCGGCGACTCTCGATGAAAATGGCCAGGAACTGGTACCTGCCCGCGAGCTGCCTTACGACACCCTGGTGATTGCCGTGGGCAGTACCACCAACGACTTCGGCACCCTGGGCGCGGCCGAACATTGCCTGTTCCTCGATACCCGCAAACAGGCCGAGCGATTCCATCAGCAACTGCTCAACCACTACCTTCGCGCGCACGCAGGGCAAAGTGATACGGTCGAGCAGATCAGCGTCGCCATTGTCGGCGCGGGTGCCACCGGGGTAGAGCTGGCCGCCGAACTGCACAACGCGGCACACGAACTGGCAGCTTACGGCCTGGACCGTATCAAGCCTGAAAACATGCATATCACCCTCATCGAGGCCGGCCCACGGGTGTTGCCCGCACTGCCGGACCGTATTGGCGGGCCTGTGCACAAAACCCTGGAAAAACTCGGGGTGAGAGTGCTCACCAACTCCGCAGTCAGTGAAGTCACGGCTGACAGCTTGATCACCAAAGATGGTCAGGTGATTCCTGCCAGCCTGAAAGTGTGGGCTGCGGGGATTCGTGCACCGGGCTTTCTTAAGGAAATCGCCGGCCTGGAAACCAATCGCATCAACCAGCTAGTGGTGCGCCCTACCCTGCAAACTACCCGGGACGACAATATTTTCGCCTTTGGTGACTGCGCGGCCTGCCCGCAGCCGGGCACAGACAAGATGGTGCCTCCTCGCGCCCAAGCGGCTCACCAGCAAGCATCGCTGCTGGCCAAGTCGCTGAAACTGCGAATTGAAGGCAAATCACAACTGCCAGACTACAAATACCGCGATTATGGCTCGCTGATTTCCCTGTCGAGCTTTTCGGCTGTGGGTAACTTGATGGGCAGCCTGATGGGCTCGGTAATGCTGGAAGGCTGGTTGGCACGGATGTTTTACATCTCGCTGTACCGCATGCACCAAATGGCGTTGTACGGCACCTTCCGCACCTTGATGCTGATGCTGGGCAGCAGAATCGGACGCGGCACCGAGCCGCGCCTGAAACTGCACTAAAGAGCACTTTTCATCCTGTGGGAGCGGGCTTGCTCGCGATGGCATCACTGCGATTTGCCTGACAGATCGCGCCGTTTGCATCGCGAGCAAGCCAGCTCCCACAAAGGAAGTTTGCCCCCCTGTCAACGCCCCGCGTGATTCCCAGCCTCGGCTTCACGGCCTTTAAAGCCGTGGGGCTGGTGCTCTGCAAAGAATTGAATATCCCGCGCAAAGTCCGCCAGCAGCAATTTGGCCATGTCGATCGACATGCCCTGCTTCACCAGAATCCGCTGCACCACCACATTTTCAACGTTGGCCGGCAAGCTGTAAGCCGGCACCAACCAACCGCGTATGCGCAGGCGGTCTGCCAGGTCATACAGTGAGTAACCGGTATTCGCCCCTGGCTTCAAACGCCAGGTCAACGCCGGAATCCCCAATTGCGGATCACCGTTGTAGAGCATCTCAAACGGCCCGATCTTGACCAGTTCCCGTGCCAAAAACTGCGCTGTTTCGTAGCACGCCGAATGAATACGCTCATACCCCTCACGCCCAAGGCGCAAGAAATTGTAGTACTGCGCAATGATCTGCCCGGCCGGGCGCGAAAAATTGAGGGCAAAGGTCGGCATATCACCGCCCAGGTAGTTCACGTGGAAGATCAGCCCTTCAGGCAGCTCCATCACATCACGCCATACCACCCAGCCCGCCCCCAGAGGCGCCAGCCCGAACTTGTGCCCGGAAGTGCTGATGGACTTGACCCGTGCTACCCGGAAATCCCAAAGAACATCGGGCGCACAAAACGGAGCCAGCATCGCGCCACTGGCGCCGTCGACGTGAATATCAACACTCAGACCGGTGCTTTTTTCCAGATCGTCCAGCGCATCGGACAATGGCTTAACGGTTTCATACAGACCGGTAAACGTCTGGCCAAAGGTCGGCACCACCACGATGGTGTTTTCATCTACCCGCTCAAGCATGTCCTCAGGCGTCATGAACCAATGACCTTCGGACATCGGCACTTCACGGATTTCTATGTCCCAGTAACGGGCAAATTTGTGCCAGCAAACCTGTACAGGCCCGCACACCATGTTCGGCGTAGATGCCGGCTTGCCTGCGGCCTTGCGCACCGCCCGCCAGCGCCACAACGCCGCCAGGCCACTGAGCATGCAGGCTTCGCTGGAGCCCACAGTCGAAGTACCGATGGTGCTGGCCGACGACGGCGAATGCCATAGGTCTGCCAGCATGTGGATACAGCGATTCTCCAGTTCGGCTGATTGCGGATATTCGTCCTTGTCGATCATGTTCTTGTCGATCGACAGGTCCATCAGCTTGTGAACCTCATCTTCTTCCCATGTTTGGCAGAAGGTGGCGAGGTTCTGGCGGGCGTTACCATCCAGGTACAACTCATCGTGTACCAGTTGGTAAACCTCTCGCGCCGATTGCTCGGCTTCGGGGAATTTTTTGGTCGCCGCGGCGTGTGCCAGAGCAGAAGAACCAAATACGGGATCGACTTCCGTGCTGCGCTTAATGCGGTGCAGTGCCATGTGAATTCTCCTTGAGTAATGGACAACAACCGAGCTTGGCGTTCTCCCATTGGCTCAGCTTCGACCCAGCCAGCATAGACAAGCATTTCGAGTCTGCCGTCCGATTTCCGACCACCGTAAATTTTTCGATCTATAGTCTCGATTCCTGAAAGCACTCACGGAGCGAGCACGATGAAGCAAAGACCCACGACCGTCGACAGCACGGTAAAACAGGCGCTGGAGGAAGCCCTGCAACGGTTTTCCAGCAATCATCACGGCAAAAATGCCAGCTACATCCCTTACCTGGCCTCGGTACCATCCCACCTGTTCGGCATCAGCATCATGTTTTGTGATGGCACCCATGCCGAGGTCGGTGACACCGATTACGCCTTCGCCATCGAGTCGATTTCCAAGGTATTCACCCTCGCCCACGTGCTGGATGAGCTTGGGCCAAAGGCCTTGCGCAGCAAGATCGGCTGCGACCCGACGGGCGAGCCATTCAACTCGGTGGTTGCCCTGGAACTGCACAAGGGCCGACCGCTCAACCCCTTTGTAAATGCCGGCGCCATGGCCACTGTCAGCCTGATTGAAGCCCAAACGGCACAAGCCCGCTGGGAGCAGATCCAGGCCACTTACAACGCTTTTGCCGGACGCCAATTGAGCGTTAACGAAGAGGTGTACAAATCCGAAGCCTCCAGCAATCAACACAACCGCGGGATTGCCTGGTTGCTGCAGAGTTACGGTTATATGTACGCCGATCCCATGGAAGTGTGCGCCGTGTATACCCGCCAATGTTCGGTCTCGATTACCTGCCATGACCTGGTGACCATGGGCGCTACGCTGGCCAACGGCGGCGTCAATCCGGTCACCGGCAAGCAAGTCGTGGCGGCCAAAAACGTGGCGCCAATCCTCAGCGAGATGACCATGAATGGTCTGTATGACACCACTGGCGACTGGTATTACAAGGTCGGCCTGCCGGGTAAAAGCGGGGTCGGAGGCGGGATTCTGGCCGTGGTGCCCGGCGTGTGCGCCATCGCGGCTTTTGCTCCGCCGCTGGATGTGGCTGGGAACAGCGTTCGCGGTCAGCTGGCCGCCGAACACCTCAGCAGCACGCTCAACCTGAGCCTGCTGCACTAATCACGAGAAATGAAAGGAGGTGTTTATGGCTAACGCCAGCAAAGCTAAAACTTACATGTCGTGGCTCACTATCTGTTTCATGATGGTTGCAGCCGTTGCCAGCATCCGTTCACTGCCGAGCATGGCCGTGTATGGCCTGGGCTCGATATTTCTCTATGTCATTCCGGCGCTGCTGTTTTTCATCCCCGTGTCACTGGTCGCTTCTGAACTGGGAACAGGCTGGAATGGCGGGATTTATGGCTGGGTGAGGCAAGCCTACGGCGACAGGCCCGGCTTTTTCATCATGTGGTTCATGTGGATTCAGGTGGTGGTCTGGTACCCCATCGTGCTCGGCTTTGCCGCCAGTACCATGGCCTATCTGATCAACCCGGAACTGGCCAAGAGCGGGGTATTCACCGCAGCGGTGATCATCGTACTGTATTGGCTATCAACCTTTGTGGCGCTCAATGGGCTGAACACGCTGTCGAAACTGACGTCATGGTTCATGCTGCTGGGCACTGCATTGCCCGCTGCGTTGCTGGTACTGCTTGGTGTGGCCTGGCTGGTGCTGGGGCACAAATCGGCTGCACCACTGACCTGGGATGCTTTGATTCCGGCCATTTTCGATACCCATTCCACGGTCAGAACCGGCTCACACAACCTGCATCCGGATTTATGGCGGGAATTTACGGGCGCCATCACCGGCCTGGTACTGATTGTGAGTAACTTTCTGGCATTTGCCGGTATCGAAATGAACGCCATTCACGCTCGCGAGTTGAGTAACCCGCAAAAGGAAATGCCGCGGGCGATCCTGCTGGCCTTCTTCATGATTCTGCTGGTGTTTATCCCACCGACCGTGGCGATTTCGCTGGTAGTCCCTGCTGACTCCACCAGCCTGACCGCCGGTGTTATTCAGGCTTATGCCGCCTTCTTCGCAGGCTTCAATATGCCGTGGGCAACGCCCATCATGGCGATTTTGCTGATCATCGGCGCATTGGGCGGGGTACTGGCCTGGACTGCGGGCCCATCCACAGGCCTGCTGTTTGTCGGCAAGGCCGGGATGCTTCCACCCGTGATGCAAAAAGTGAACAGTAAGGGCGTGCAAAAAAACATTTTGTATTTACAGGCGGTGATCGTGACGCTGCTGTCGACTATCTACATCTTTATCGACAACGTGTCGGATGCGTTCTGGATGATCAGTGCCATGGCCGCACTGATGTACCTGATCATTTACGTCTTTATGTTTATGTCCGCCATGAAACTGCGCAGGACACAGCCCAACGTCAAACGCGGCTATGTACTCAAAGGGCTGCACGGCTGGTGCTACCTGGGACTGTTTTCGACCTGCGTGGCGCTGATTTTCGGCTTTATCCCGCCAAATAATTTCAGCAGCATGCCGTTTTTCGAGTATGCGGGGGTTTTATTGCTGGGGCTGGTGGTAGCAGGCGCGCCACCGTTTATCTTCTACGCGCTGCGCAAGCCGTCGTGGCAGATGGTGCCCAAGGCGCAGGCCGATCAATATTCCGCAGCATTGCAGGATCTGCAAAATGCGGACGACAAGGCCGCAAGGGAAAGTTCAAGTCCGGTTATGACCCCACCAGCAACCCCAAGCGTAAGCTGAGGCTCATAGTAGTTGCGGCTGCGAGTCATCAATGCGGTTCGTCGGATGAACCGCGTTATGCACATCGCAGCCTGTGTACCTTGGCAGCGACTACAGGCCTGGTTTTCTGCAGGCATAAAAAAAGCGTCCCTAAGGACGCTTTTTTTATGGCATCTGATGCGATTGGCATCAGTACCTTATTTTCTACACCCATTACTGCCGGGCAGAAAATGGTCGGGGTAAGGGGATTCGAACTCCTGACATCCTGCTCCCAAAGCAGGCGCGCTACCGGACTGCGCTATACCCCGGTAAAAAAAAGGCACCTTCTAGAGGCGCCTTCTGCGATCAGTGCTTTTGGCCTCTGATCTTAAGATCTAGCTCCAGGGTTAACTGGAACCAAAAATGGTGGGTCGTGTGGGATTCGAACCTACGACCAATTGGTTAAAAGCCAACTGCTCTACCAACTGAGCTAACGACCCAAAAATGGTCGGGGTAAGGGGATTCGAACTCCTGACATCCTGCTCCCAAAGCAGGCGCGCTACCGGACTGCGCTATACCCCGGCTTGAAAATGGCTCCACGACCTGGACTCGAACCAGGGACCCAATGATTAACAGTCATTTGCTCTACCAACTGAGCTATCGCGGAACTACATATTTCAATCTACAACGGTGCTTCTTTACTACCTTGCAACACTCTTCGAGTTCTTCGCATCGCTGCGTTGGCGTCTCTGAGGTCGGCTATTCTACAAGCTTTAAAACCCTTGTCAACCCTTATTTTTCGTTAGAAGACAATTACTTAGCTCTTCTAGCGGGCTTCTCGGTTTGGGCCAAGTTGCCGTTGCGGGTGACTTACTGCGGGGCGCATCTTACAAGCGTTTTCCTTACAGATCAACACCCTAAGTAAAAAAAGGCCTCGCAAAGCGAGGCCTTCCTTAAAACACCGGTTTTGAGCCTTATACGAAGACGATTTCGTCGTCTTTCACACTGGCCACAACCGTGGTGCCTGGCAAGAACTGACCGGACAGAATCAGTTGAGCCAACGGGTTTTCGATCCAGCGCTGAATCGCACGTTTCAGAGGGCGTGCGCCATACACAGGGTCGTAACCCACCGCAATCAACTTATCCAAAGCCTCCTGGTTCAACTCAAGGCTAAGGTCGCGCTCAGCCAGACGACTACGCAGACGACCCAACTGGATATCAGCGATACCGGCAATCTGATCGCGGGCCAGAGGCTCGAAGATCACTACTTCGTCGATCCGGTTCACAAACTCCGGACGGAAGTGCGTACTCACTGCATCCATCACCGCAGCACGCTGTGCCTCACGATCACCCACCAGCTCCTGGATCTGTGCAGAGCCCAGGTTGGAAGTCATCACGATCACCGTGTTGCGGAAGTCCACCGTGCGGCCATGGCTGTCAGTCAGTCGACCGTCTTCAAGCACTTGCAGCAACACGTTGAATACATCCGGGTGAGCCTTCTCGACTTCGTCCAGCAAGATCACCGAGTAAGGCTTGCGCCGTACTGCTTCGGTCAGGTAACCACCTTCTTCGTAGCCTACATAGCCTGGTGGAGCACCAATGAGTCGAGCGACGGAATGTTTCTCCATGAACTCGGACATATCGATACGCACCATCGCCTCTTCAGTATCAAAGAGGAACTCGGCCAGCGCCTTGCACAACTCGGTTTTACCCACACCGGTCGGGCCCAGGAACATGAACGAGCCGCTTGGACGGTTAGGGTCACTCAAGCCGGCACGCGAACGGCGTACGGCATTGGACACGGCCACAACCGCCTCGTCTTGGCCGATCACGCGCTCATGCAGCAAGCTCTCCATCTTCATCAGCTTGTCGCGCTCGCCTTCAAGCATCTTGGAGACCGGAATACCGGTCCACTTCGACACCACTTCAGCGATTTCTTCTTCGGTCACTTTGCTGCGCAACAACTGATTCTCAGTTTTGTTGCTGTGCTCATCGACCATTTGCAGGCTGCGCTCCAGGTCGGGAATGATCCCGTACTGCAACTCGGCCATGCGGTTGAGGTTGCCGCTGCGACGCGCTACTTCAAGCTCCTGGCGGGCCTGCTCGATCTTTTGCTGGATCTGGGCAGAGCCCTGTACTTCGGCTTTTTCCGAGGTCCAGATTTCTTCCAGGTCAGAATACTCGCGCTCATGGCGCTGAATTTCTTCCTGCAGTTTCTCGAGCCGTTTTTTCGCCGCCTCGTCTTCTTCTTTCTTCAGCGCCTGAGCTTCAACTTTCAGTTGAATCAAACGACGCTCAAGGCGGTCCAGCACCTCAGGCTTGGAGTCAATCTCCATGCGGATACGGCTTGCCGCTTCGTCCATCAGGTCAATCGCCTTGTCAGGCAACTGCCGATCAGTGATGTAACGATGGCTGAGTTTGACCGCAGCGATAATTGCACCGTCGGTGATCGCCACCTTGTGGTGAACCTCATAGCGCTCTTTCAAGCCACGCAGAATCGCGATGGTGTCTTCTTCGCTCGGCTCATCCACCAGTACTTTCTGGAAGCGCCGTTCAAGGGCTGCATCCTTCTCGATGTACTGGCGATACTCGTTAAGCGTGGTCGCACCTACGCAGTGCAACTCACCACGGGCCAGCGCAGGCTTGAGCATATTGCCCGCATCCATTGCGCCCTCGCCCTTGCCAGCACCGACCATCACGTGCAGTTCGTCGATAAACAGGATGATTTGACCTTCCTGCTTCGACAGCTCGTTCAGCAGTGCTTTAAGGCGCTCTTCAAACTCACCACGGAACTTGGCACCGGCAATCAACGCACCTATATCCAGCGACAGCAGGCGTTTGCCTTTGAGGCCATCAGGCACTTCACCATTGATGATCCGTTGCGCCAAGCCTTCGGCAATCGCGGTTTTACCCACACCAGGCTCACCGATCAGTACCGGGTTGTTTTTGGTACGGCGCTGCAAGACCTGAATGGTGCGCCGAATTTCATCGTCACGACCAATGACCGGATCGAGTTTGCCTTCTTCGGCACGCTTGGTCAGGTCGATGGTGTATTTATCCAGCGCCTGACGCGACTCTTCGACGTTAGGGTCGTTGACCGCTTCGCCACCGCGCAAGTTGTTGATCGCGTTTTCCAGAGCCTTTTTGGTTACGCCCTGGCCCAGCAACAATTTGCCCAGCTTGCTGTTTTCGTCCATCGCAGCCAGCAATACCAACTCGCTGGTGATGTACTGATCGCCTTTTTGCTGCGCCAGACGGTCTGCCTGGTTAAGCAGGCGTGCCAAATCCTGCGACATATTCACGTCGCCAGTAGGATTCTGGATTTTTGGCAGCTGATCGAGCTCTTTGGTCAGCTCTTTGCGCAGGCTGTTTACATCAAAACCGACTTGCATCAGCAGCGGCTTGATCGAACCGCCCTGCTGTTCCAGCAATGCCTGCATCAAGTGCGCTGGTTCAATGGCCGGATGATCAAGGCCTACAGCCAAAGACTGAGCATCGGACAACGCCAACTGCAACTTGCTGGTTAATCTATCTATACGCATTCGTCACCTTCCTTATGAGCAGGCCGGAGGGATGGAAACTCCTGAATGAAGAAACCTGCCAGATACCATAGTAGATGCGGGCGATTACGGGAGTTTCAAGCGTTTGGAAAATGACGCAGATCAGCTGGACGGTCTTTCGATCCAAACCAGTGATGCAAAACGGCCAGTACGAGGACTGCGCCGGTAGGAGAAAAAGCGAGGGTCGGTCACGGTGCAAAAACCGCCACCGTATACCGCAGTGATGCCAAAGCGAGCCAAACGCAGGCGCGCCAGCTCATAGATGTCCGCCATGTAGCGCCCGGCATTGACGCCGGGCACAAAGGCGTCAGCCGCTTCGGGCATGTCTGTGACAAAGACTTCCCGAACCTCGGCACCCACTTCAAATGCCTTGGGGCCAATCGCCGGCCCCAGCCACACCAGGATATCCCGGGGCTCAACATTGAGGCTTTGGGCTGCAGCCTCAAGCACCCCGGCGGCCAGCCCGCGCCAGCCGGCATGGGCTGCCGCGACACGGGTCCCGGCACGATCGCAGAACAATGCCGGCAAGCAGTCCGCCGTCATCGCCGTGCAGGCGACCCCGGGGGTTGCCGTCCAGCTGGCATCGGCTTCAACAATCAGTTCGGGATTGGCAGGTACGACCACAACCCCGTGAACCTGGCTAAGCCAAGCGGGCTGTACGTCAAAAATATGGGTGAGGCGCTGGCGGTTATGCGCAACGGCCACAGGGTCGTCGCCAACATGGTCGCCCAGGTTGAAGCTGTCGAACGGCGCCAGGCTGACGCCGCCCGCACGGGTGGTCACACAGGCCCTGATGCCAGCCGGCGCAGGCCAGTCAGGAATCAGGAAAGTGTTCACCCGATGAATGCCTCACGGTCTTGCTTGAGCAACGTCAACAACCAGACAAAGTCGTCCGGCAGTGGCGATTCCCAGCTCATGCGCTTACCGGTCGTCGGATGATCCAGCTCGAGGAAGCGAGCATGGAGCGCCTGACGCGGAAAGTTTTTCAGCGATTCGACCATCGTCACGCTGGCAGACGGCGGAATGCGGAAGCGACCGCCGTAGGCTGGGTCTCCGACCAACGGGAAGTTGATGTGGGACATATGCACACGAATCTGGTGAGTACGACCGGTTTCCAGCTTGACCCGCACATGGGTGTGGGAACGGAAACGCTCAAGCACACGGTAATGACTCACCGCCTGCTTGCCACCTTCCATTACCGCCATACGCTGGCGTTGCTGGCCGTGACGGCCGATGGGCGCGTCGATCTTGCCCCCGGCGGTGACGACACCGATAACAATGCATTCATAGATCCGGCTGACACTGCGGCTCTGCAACTGTGTAACAAGTTGCGTCTGCGCCTGAATGGTCTTGGCGACCACCATCAGACCGGTGGTGTCTTTGTCCAGGCGATGCACGATCCCCGCACGCGGCACATTGATAATGTCCGGTACGTGATGCAGCAAGGCATTGAGCAAAGTGCCACTGGCATGCCCTGCAGCCGGGTGCACCACCAGGCCCGCAGGCTTGTTGATGACCAGGATGTCATCGTCTTCATAGACGATATCCAGGGGGATGTCTTCAGCGATCCACTCACCCTGTGCTTCCTGCTCTGCAGTCAGCTCCAGGATGCAACCGCCGTGCACGATGTCACGGGGGCGTATGACGGCTCCGTCCACAGTAAGACGGCCGTCTTTGATCCAGGCGGAAAGGCGCGAGCGCGAGTGCTCAGCGAATAATTGTGCGGCGACTTGATCGAGGCGTTGGCCACCCAGTTCGGACGGCACCTCTTCGCGAAGTTGAATTTTCTCGGACATGCTCATCAGGACCGCGCCAAGCCTTTGGTTTCGGCTGCGCGCTTGTGGTTAAATACGGCGTCTTTTGCCCCGAGGCTTTTCACGGGGCGCTCATCATAACAGGACGGACCCGCCCAAGACAGCGGCCGTCATAGGGACGCAAGCCGCCATGCAAGTGAGACACCTGCTGCTGATCGCCATCCTCGCACTGACTGCCGCTTGCTCGTCGACAAAAGAAGTAGTTGACGAAAACCTCAGCGAAGTCGAGCTGTACCAGCAGGCACAGGCCGACCTGGACAACCACAGCTATACCAGTGCTACCGCCAAACTCAAGGCACTTGAGTCACGCTACCCGTTCGGTCGCTATGCCGACCAGGCCCAGCTTGAACTGATTTACGCCTACTACAAAAACTCCGAACCGGAAGCTGCCAAGTCCGCTGCCGAGCGGTTTATCCGCCTGCATCCACAGCACCCCAACGTCGATTACGCCTATTACCTCAAAGGTCTGACCTCGTTCGACCAGGACGTGGGCCTGCTGGCGCGCTTCCTGCCGCTGGACATGACCAAGCGCGACCCAGGCGCTGCACGCGACTCTTACAACGAGTTCGCCCAGCTCACCAGCCGCTACCCCAACAGCCGTTACGCACCTGATGCCAAGCAGCGCATGATCTACCTGCGCAACCTGCTGGCTGCGTATGAAATCCACGTAGCTGATTACTACCTGACACGTCAGGCCTATGTAGCTGCTGCCAACCGTGGTCGCTATGTAGTCGAAAACTTCCAGGAAACCCCTTCGGTCGGTGACGGCCTGGCGGTAATGGTTGAGTCGTATCAGCGCATGCACCTAGACCAGCTGGCCAGTACCAGCCTCGAAGTGCTCAAAGCCAACTACCCGGACCACCCGAGCCTGGTTGACGGTCAGTTCGTGCCTCAGGTTTCCGAGTCGGACAACCGTTCATGGCTGAGCAAGGCCACTTTGGGCCTTATCGAGTCCACTACGCCGCTGCCACCGGGCGAAACCCGCGCCAACATGGACATCCAGAAGCAGTATCAGGATGCCAAGGACGCGATTCCGGCCGAGTTGAAGCCAAAAGATGCCGATGGCAACATCATCGAAGCACCTGAAGCTCAAACCCCAAGCCGCTCGTGGTTCAGCTACATGACACTTGGCCTGTTCGACTGATCGTTCAGCCCATCAAAAAAAGAGCCCTCGGGCTCTTTTTTTTGATCTCGATTTGGTGCTGTGCGCCTGCCAAGTCCTTGGCTAAACTGGCGTATCTTTTCTTGAATAGCGGATAACCATGCTTCGTTTACTGATCTGGGCTGCTCTGATTGCTGCAGGCGTGTGGTTCTGGCGCAAATACAAGGCCAGCACACTGGCGACCAAAAAGCCGGTTGATCCCGGCGCTCAGCCCATGGTGCGTTGCGCCCACTGCGGCGTGCACCTGCCCCGCGATCGTGCACTGAGCCAGCAACAAGAGTGGTATTGCACCCAGAACCATCTGGAGCAAGGGCCAAAGCCGCGAGGCTAGACCTGCACAACCCCTGTAGCCGCTGCGTTGGCAGCAGCTACAGGGGTTCTTGCCTGCCTATGTTCAGATACGCCCCTCTGGCGCATAAGGTGCGGGGTCAATTATTGGTTCACGGCCCAACAGCAAGTCAGCGAACAACTGGCAGGAAGCCGGTGCCAGGACCAGCCCGTTTCGATAATGCCCGCAGTTGAGCCATAACCCTTCAAAACCCGACACCCGCCCGATATAGGGAATGCCTTCAGGCGAACCCGGGCGCAAGCCAGCCCAATGCCCGACCACTTGAGCATCGGCCAATGCCGGAATTAACTCGACGGCCGAAGCTTTCAGGCTCTCAAGGGCCGTTTGGGTCGGGGCTTTATCAAAACCTTCGTGCTCCAGCGTGCTCCCGATCAAGATATGACCGTCACGACGCGGGATGGCATAACGCCCTTTTGCCAGCACCATGCACGACAAAAAGTCGGAATCGCACTTGTACAAGATCATTTGCCCTTTAACCGGCTCCACCGGGAGTACAAGGCCGAGCCCGCTGAGCAACTCACCGCTCCAGGCCCCGGCCGACAAGACCACCTCATCGCCAAGAATCTCGCCCCGAGCCGTATTTACACCTGATACTTTTTCGCCTTCGCGGATAAACCCCAGCACTTCGCATTGCTCATGAATCGTGACATTAGGCATTGCTTGCAGCGCAGCCTTGAGCGATTTCACCAGTCGCGGATTTCGCACATTAGCCACATCGGCCATATAGATAGCGCGGGAGTAACCCTCACCCAGTACTGGTACTGCATCGGTAACCGCAGAAATATCGACCGCAGCCAGCGGCCGACGCTCACGCTGGGCCCACTCCAGAGCCTGGGTTTCATCGTCCAGATCCAGCCAGTACAAACCGGTAGTGTGAACTTCCGGGTCAACACCCGTGGAGGCAAACAAACGCTCGGCCAGCTGTGGGTAAAAATCCTGGGACCAGTGCGCCAACGCCGTCACCGCACAGTTGTAGCGCCACGGGTAGAGCGGCGAAACAATCCCGCCACCAGCCCATGAAGACTCCTGCCCTACCCCGCCACGATCCAGCAGGATCACCTGCTCTACATCAGCAGCCAGATTAAACGCAGTCAGCAGACCGATAACCCCGCCCCCGACAATCACCACACGTTGCTGCCTTGCCATCTATTGATCCAGCCCGTCATTCAAAATAAAGCGTTAGCGCCCCCAACACTGCTGCACTGTCATGCCAGGGGCGGCCTGGGTAATCGCAGCCAGCCCCGTGTGGGCCAGCGTAAAGCTGCCACAAGGGTCTCCCGCCATTGCCGAGCCCTCTTTGGGCGTCGCCATTAGCAAGAAGGTGTGGTCTGCAAGATCGGACGTAATGTCGTAATACTGATTACCTGAACTGAGGTTTTGCCCACCGTTATATACCGCGTTTCTTGCATAAAACCGCTCAAGACTTTGGGCCTGTTCCGACAGCTGGACGATGATTTGAGCGCGATAAGCCCGCTTCACATAATCGCTGTACTGCGGATAAACGAATGCGCCAAGGATACCGATGATCAGCACCACGATCATCAGTTCGATCAGGGTAAAACCTGCTCCATATTTATACATTGCGTATTTCCTATTGCAGTTGCCGCCACATAATCCTGCGGAAGCGCTGTGGCATGCGCCCTTCATCGCCGTCATCCCCGTCCTGATAACGTGCATAAATGCTTTCCAGCACGGTGCGCGACTGCCCGCGAAAACCAATGCCTGTCACTCGGTACAAATGGCTAATCGCCGTAACTGGCAGATGGGCCGACCCGGTACTGGGGCCAAGGCTCTGAACGCCAAACAGCCCATCCGGAATCCGTATCCAGCGCACCCCGGACTCCGGCTCAATTGCAGGCCCGGCCAGAACCGTCACTGGCGGGCTACAGCCGGCTGGCGAAGCGCAACCCACCATGGTGCGCCATTCGGCTTGAAGCCAGGACTCACCACTGCGCAGCGCAGATTCTGCAGCCTGGAATGAGTGATTGGCGTGTTGGGCGCTGCCGGCCATTTTTGCCTGCTGAGTCGCGCTGACTATTGATGCCAGGCCGACCAGGCTCAGCAGCAGCATAAAAACCAGGCTGACCAGTAACGCCATGCCGCTCTGAGAATTCAATGGCACAGCCCCTTAAGCCAGTCGATTACGCAGAGCAACAACCAGGTGATAGGCCTGATCCCTGACCCGCGCACCGGGATCTCGCAGCGTCAAGGCGATGCGTACGCTGCGGATACTGGCAACAACAGCCGGGCGAGCTTCATAGCGCAGCACCGACTGCGCACTCGCCGAAGCGGCCACGCCAAAACTCACGTCAAACGCAGCTACATTGTCGAGCAATACGGCTTTTTGGTGCCCGACCTTCAATTGCCCATTTTCAAAACTGTAAAACACCTCCCGCACTGGTAAAGCGGTTTCGCCGGGAGCCACAGACAGCCGCGCACCCGGATACGCTTTTGCAAAAGTGGTGCAGTCAGTCACGACCGTCCAGTCCGGCCTGCCCCCTTGAGGCCCCACATCCGCACTGATCATTCGCAACGAGCCCGCAGCCCCTTGCCAGGACACAGGTGTTTGAAACGCTGCGGGCGCATCAAGAATGCGATCACTCGAAAGGCAACCAAACATGCCCGCCATGCGAATTTCCTGGGCCAGTTTACTCAGGACATAACGCGCATCCTCCTGTAGCAACGCCGATGCGCGTTGACTCAGGTAAGTCTCACGGGTGCTTAAAAACACCTGGGTCAGCCCCAACACCACCAGCAACCCCAGCGCCAGCGCCACCATCAGTTCAATAAGCCCGAAACCTGAACTTGGGCTTCTCACGATGCATTAACCCCTGCATCACCGGCTATGTGACTACTCAGGGTAAATGCGCCCGAGTTGCCTTCATACTTGCCAGCGCGAGCGTCATTCCATTGCAGCGTGATATTTGCCTGCTGGCCAATGACAGCAATTTCTCCGCGGACGTTCTCCCCGCCTAAATCACGAATGTTGCGCTTGAACTCACTCAGGTCATGGCCGGCAACCCCCGCGGCCGTTGGGCTAACCTGCTCCATGGCCGAAATCCGGTAGTCACCGTTTGAGTTGGCGCGCATTCGATCCAGCATGGCGTAGGCAATAAAGCTGGCCTGGGTGCTCATCAACGCACTGCCGGTGTACTTCAGGGCATTGAGCTGTATGCCGGCAGCACCCAGCAGGCTGATCACCAGGATCAACAGCGCAATCAGAACTTCGATCAGGGTCATGCCGGCTTGCCGGCTTCTATAGAGTTGAGCCATCTGCGTCTTCCATGTCTGAGGAGTCAGCGACACGTCCTGTATCGCCCAGCCAAAAGCCTAGCGTCAGCCGTGGTTCTTACTGGTAGGAAGCAGCCAAACAGAATGAGCAGTTTTCTCGTCTCATTTCGTGGGCCATAGCCCGGCAAAAAACCTGAAAACATGATGAAACCATTACCCGGAATAGACAGTTTCCGAGTCAGCTATAACGAGAAAACACACCAAAAACCTCCAGGAAAATCATCGTGTATCAACGCGGCATGAGCCTGATCCAGTTGCTGCTGACGTTAGTGATCGTGGCGATCACAGCCCAAATTGCAAGCCCGGCCTATAACGCGCTCATTGAACAGCAACGCCGGCAGGTCATTGCCGAGCAACTGGCCAGCAGCCTGCGCAATGCCCGCGCCGAGGCACTGCTGCGCCATCAGTATGTAGTGGTTCATGCAAGGGAGGAGGACTGGAGTCGGGGCTGGAGGACTATTCTGGACTTGAATGGCAGGGGGCACCTCGACAAGAGCAACCCGGTGCTGATCGAAAGACAGGCCAGCGCACGCATACCCATTGCGGGCAATGCACCGGTTAAACACTATGTGCGATTTAGCCCGCTGGGCGAGCCACTGTTGAGCGGGGGGGCATTTCAGGCCGGGACGCTGCATGTTTGCCAGGCCAGGACCGGGCAGAGCCACTATCAGGTAGTGCTCGCAAAGAGCGGACGTATCAGCCTGCGCAGCGATCAAGCTGCACAGGCCTTGTGCGCGGCAACCTAAGTGATGGCGCGTACACGCAATTCTTTGGGCATGGAGAACGTAACGTTCTCTTCGCGGCCCGCCAGCTCGTCAGCACCGGTTGCACCCCAGGCATGCAGCTGTTGAATCACGCCACGGACCAGTACTTCTGGGGCCGAAGCGCCCGCTGTGATACCAATGCTCTGCACGCCGTCGAACCAGTTTTTTTGCAAGTCTTCGGCACCGTCGATCAGGTAGGCCGGGGTCTGCATGCGCTCCGCCAGCTCGCGCAAGCGATTGGAGTTGGAGCTGTTCGGGCTGCCCACCACCAATACCACATCGCACTCATCGGCCAGCTGCTTGACCGCGTCCTGACGGTTTTGCGTTGCGTAGCAGATGTCGTCCTTGCGTGGCCCGCCAATAGCCGGGAAACGCGTACGCAGGGCGTCGATCACACGACTGGTATCGTCCATCGACAAGGTGGTCTGGGTCACAAACGCCAGCTTTTCCGGGTCCTTGACCTGCAGATTGGCGACGTCCTTTTCATCTTCGACCAGATAAATAGCGCCGCCATTGCTGGCGTCGTACTGGCCCATGGTGCCTTCTACTTCAGGGTGACCGGCGTGGCCGATCAGGATGCACTCACGACCGTCACGGCTGTAACGCGCCACTTCGATATGCACCTTGGTTACCAATGGGCAGGTCGCATCAAACACTTTAAGGCCACGGCCTGCAGCTTCAGTGCGTACAGCCTGGGAAACACCGTGGGCGCTGAAAATTACGATTACGTCGTCCGGCACCTGATCCAGCTCTTCGACAAAGATCGCGCCACGGGAGCGCAGGTCTTCAACGACAAATTTGTTGTGCACCACTTCGTGGCGAACATAGATAGGCGGACCGAATACTTCCAGAGCGCGATTAACGATTTCAATCGCGCGGTCCACCCCAGCGCAGAAGCCACGGGGGTTGGCGAGTTTAATATGCATGCTGGGCCTCGTGGGACGCGCAAAAAAATAATGCCTGTCAGGCCCGGCCGGAGCCGGGCACTGGATTACAGCGCTTTAACGTCTTTGATTTCCACGTCGAAGGTCAGGGTCTTGCCTGCCAGCGGGTGGTTGAAATCGATTGTCACTTGCTCGTCGTCAAAAACCTTGACTACACCCGGCAGCTCGGTGTTGGCCGCATCATTGAATATCACGAGCAAACCTTGCGACAACTCCATGTCCTTGAACTGCGAACGCGGAATGATTTGCACGTTTTGCGGGTTAGGCTGGCCGAACGCGTTTTCTGGAAGAATCTCCAGGGTGCGCTTGTCACCCGCCTTGAAACCGAACAATGCCGCTTCAAAACCTGGCAGCAGGCTGCCATCGCCAACCTTGAAGGTGGCCGGGGATTTGTCGAAGGTGCTGTCAACAGTGTCGCCATTCTCAAGTCGCAAAGCGAAATGCAGGGTGACCTGGGTGTTCTGACCAATACGCTGCTCAGTCATGAGCGGGCTCTCCAGTCTTTTTACTTTTAAACATATCCAACGCCAGCATCACGGCACCTACGCAAATCGCACTGTCGGCGAAGTTGAATGCAGGGAAGTACCAACGATTTTGCCAATGCACCAGAATGAAATCGACTACATGGCCGTAGGCAATGCGGTCATACAGGTTACCCAGCGCGCCACCCAGGATCAGGGCAAGTGCGATGGCCAGCCAGGTGTCATTACGCCCAAGACGCTTGAGCCAGACCACCAGCACCCCACTGACCACCACGGCAATCAGCGCAAACAGCCAACGCTGCCAGCCAGCGCTGTCAGCCAAAAAGCTGAAGGCCGCGCCGGTGTTGTAAGCCAAGGTCCAGCTGAAGAAATCAGGGATCACCACAATCTGCTGGTACATCTGCAGGGCGTTATCGAAATAGACCTTGCTGGTCAGGTCAATGACCAGAACCAGCAAGGTCAGCCAGAGCCAGCCCAGGCGCCCGAAGCGCCCGGCAGTGCTGGTGTTAGGCATAGTGACGTACCTCGCCGGCGCCGCTGATGTTGTCAACGCAACGACCGCAGATTTCCGGATGCTCCGGGTTAACCCCTACGTCTTCACGGCAGTGCCAGCAACGGGCGCACTTGGCGTGGGCCGACTTGACCACTTTGAGTTTCAGACCTGGCACCTCGGTAACCACGGCATCCGCTGGCGCTTGTACAAACGGCGCAACGCTGGCGGTGGAAGTGATCAGCACGAAACGCAGTTCGTTGCTCAGCTTGGACAGGTCGCCAGCCAGCTCTTCTTCGGCGAACAGGGTGACTTCAGCCTGCAAGTTGCCGCCAATGGCCTTGGCTGCGCGCAGGTTTTCCATCTCCTTGTTGACCGCAACCTTGACCGCCATGATCCGTTCCCAGTAGGCACGGTCCATCTCGGTGCCTTGCGGCATCTCGGTCAGGCCTTCATACCAGGTGTTGAGCATCACCGATTCGTTGCGCTCGCCCGGCAGGTATTGCCACAGTTCGTCAGCGGTGAACGACAGGATCGGAGCGATCCAGCGCACCAGCGCTTCGGAGATGTGGAACAGCGCGGTCTGGCACGAACGACGGGCCTTGCTGTTGGCGCCGGTGGTGTACTGGCGGTCCTTGATGATATCGAGGTAGAAACCACCCAGCTCCTGCACACAGAAGTTGTGCACTTTGGAGTAGACGTTCCAGAAGCGGTATTCGCCGTAATGCAGCTCCAGCTCGCGTTGCAGCAGCAAAGCGCGGTCCACGGCCCAACGGTCCAGTGCCAGCATTTCTTCGGCAGGCAGGATGTCGGTGGCCGGGTTGAAGCCGGTCAGGTTCGACAGCAGGAAACGTGCGGTGTTACGGATACGCCGGTAGGCGTCCGCACTGCGCTGCAGGATCTGGTCGGAAACTGCGATTTCGCCCGAGTAGTCAGTGGATGCAACCCACAGACGCATGATGTCGGCGCCCAGTGTGTCGTTGACCTTTTGCGGTGCAATCACGTTGCCCAGGGACTTGGACATTTTGCGCCCGGCTTCATCCACGGTGAAACCGTGGGTCAGCAGTTCGCGGTACGGCGCGTGGTTGTCGATGGCGCAACCGGTCAGCAACGAGGAGTGGAACCAGCCACGGTGCTGGTCGGAGCCCTCGAGGTACAGGTCCGCACGCGGGCCGGTCTCGTGACCCATTGGGTGCGAACCGCGCAGGACGTGCCAGTGCGTGGTGCCCGAATCGAACCACACGTCCAGGGTGTCACTGATCTTGTCGTATAACGGTGCTTCGTCGCCCAACAGCTCGGCAGCGTCCATTTTGAACCAGGCTTCGATGCCTTCGACTTCAACGCGCTTGGCCACTTCTTCCATCATTTCGACGGTGCGCGGGTGCAGTTCGCCGCTTTCCTTGTGCAGGAAAAACGGGATCGGCACGCCCCAGTTACGTTGACGCGAGATGCACCAGTCCGGACGGTTGGCGATCATCGAGTGCAGACGTGCCTGGCCCCAGGCAGGAATGAACTGGGTGCTTTCGATAGCCTGAAGTGCACGGGTGCGCAGGGTATCGCCAGTCGTCGGCTGCTTGTCCATGCCGATAAACCACTGCGCGGTAGCGCGGTAGATCAGCGGAGTCTTGTGGCGCCAGCAGTGCATGTAGCTGTGGCTGATGGTTTCGGTGAACATCAGCGCACCGGCTTCAATCAGCTTGTCGATGATGTTCTGGTTGGCCTTCCAGATGAACTGGCCACCGAAGAACTCCAGCGACGGCACGTATACGCCGTTGCTTTGCACCGGATTGATGATGTCATCGTTGACCATGCCATAGGCTTTGCAGGTCACGAAGTCGTCCACGCCGTAAGCCGGGGCGGAGTGAACCACGCCGGTGCCAGCGCCCAGTTCAACGTACTCGGCCAGGTAAACTGGTGACAGACGGTCGTAGAACGGGTGACGGAAATTGATCAGCTCCAGAGCCGCACCAGTGGTGGTCGCGATGACCAAACCCTGAAGGTTGTAACGAACCAGACAGGACTCGACCAGCTCTTCAGCCAGCACCAGCAGCTTGTCGCCCACGTCGACCAGCGCGTAGGTGAATTCCGGATGCACGTTAAGTGCCTGGTTGGCCGGGATGGTCCACGGGGTGGTGGTCCAGATCACGATAGAAGCAGGCTTGCTCAGCGCTGCCAGGCCAAAGGCCTCTGCCAGCTTGGCATCATCTGCAACCGGGAACGCAACGTCGATGGCTGCGGACTTTTTGTCCTGGTACTCGACTTCCGCTTCAGCCAGGGCCGAACCGCAATCGAAACACCAGTTCACAGGCTTGAGGCCTTTGAACACGAAGCCGCCCTTGACGATTTCGGCCAAAGCACGGATTTCACCGGCTTCGTTTTTGAAGTCCATGGTCTTGTACGGGTTGGCGAAGTCACCTAGCACGCCCAGACGGATGAACTCGGACTTCTGGCCCTCGATCTGCTCGGTGGCGTAGGCACGGCACAGCTCGCGGGTTTTGTCCGCAGGCAGGTTTTTACCGTGGGTCACTTCAACCTTGTGTTCGATGGGCAGCCCGTGGCAATCCCAACCCGGCACGTACGGCGCGTCAAAACCCGACAGGGTTTTGGAGCGGATGATCATGTCCTTCAGAATCTTGTTCAGCGCATGACCGATGTGGATCGTGCCGTTGGCATACGGAGGACCGTCGTGAAGTACGAACTTCGGACGATCCTTGCCAATCTCGCGCAACTTCCCGTACAGGCCAATGCTGTCCCAGCGCTGCAAAATTTGCGGTTCGCGCTGTGGCAGGCCGGCCTTCATTGGGAAGGCTGTGTCCGGAAGGTTTAGCGTGGCTTTGTAGTCGGTCATTTCAGGCTCTTTTTAAGCGGTTGACCCAGCCAAAAGGCTCGGGCGGCGGCGACGTCCGCATTGATCGCCGTCTTGAGCGCCTCCAGGGAGGCGAAACGCTGCTCATCACGCAGCTTGTGGTGGAATGCCACGGTCAGACGCCGGCCATACACATCACCGGCGAAATCCAATAGATGTACTTCAAGATGGGCACTGCCATCCCCTGCAACAGTTGGCCGCACGCCAATATTGGCGACACCGGGCCAGATTTTACCGTCGATTTCAACACTGACCAGGTACACCCCGGTCAATGGCACGCGACGACGCTTGAGCTGGATATTCGCGGTCGGCGTACCCAATTGGCGCGCAAGTTTCTGCCCGTGCAATACCCTGCCAGCGATTTGAAAAGGACGCCCCAGCAAACGTTCCGCAAGGGTGAAATCTGCAGCGGCCAAGGCATCACGCACCTTGGTACTGCTGATTCGCACACCATCAAGTTCGACCGTTTGCGCCGCCTCGACGGTAAAACCCTGCATCTGGCCTGCCTGCTGCAAAAAGTCAAAATCGCCCACGCGGTCGCAGCCAAAACGGAAGTCGTCACCGACCTCCAGGTGCTGCACACCCAGGCCGTCGACCAGAATGGTATCGACGAACTCGGCAGCGCTGAGCTTGCACAGGCGTTGATTGAACGCCAGGCAAAGCACCCGATCAACCCCGGCGTCAGCCAGCAGCTGCAGCTTGTCGCGCAGCCGGGCCAGACGAGCCGGGGCAGTCTCGGGGGCAAAAAACTCACGTGGTTGTGGCTCAAAAATCACCACACAGCTGGGCACGCCCAACTCCAGTGCACGCTCACGCAGCCGGCCCAGGATAGCCTGGTGACCACGGTGTACACCGTCAAAGTTGCCAATAGTGGCGACACAGCCCCGATGCTGGGGCCGCAGATTGTGAAGGCCTAGAACCAGCTGCATAACGCGCTTCTTGCTCATAAAGTGGTCGATTATAACCACACCCAGCCCGGTACGACAGGCAACAGCGCAAGGCAAATCAGGTCATTTCGACAAAATAGACGTCTGACCTGCAATTACCTTACATAAGAGACTTGCGGGCGAAATCCTTCAAACGCAAACCCAGCAACAACAACATGCCGAAATAAGCCAGCACGCCAGCCGCTACCAGCCCGCCCAGACGGACAAAACGCTCCAGCATGTTGCCATGATCCCAGGCCGGCATCAGATGCATCAGGCCCAGCAGCACAGCAGACATCACGACTACCGCCACCACCAGTTTGAGCAGGTACTTGGCCCAGCCCGGCTGGGCGACAAACATTTTTTGCCGGCGCAGCTGCCAGAACAGCAAGCCCGCATTGATGCATGCCCCCACGCTGATAGCCAATGCCAGACCGGCGTGCTGCAACGGAATAATGAACACCAGGTTCAGCAACTGCGTCACCACCAGCGTGAAGATCGCAATCTTGACCGGTGTGCGAATGTTTTGCTGAGCATAAAACCCCGGAGCCAGCACTTTGATCACAATGATCCCCAGCAAACCAAGGGAATAGGCAATCAAGGCACGCTGGGTCATGGCCGCGTCCAGAGCACTGAACTGACCGTACTGAAACAGCGAGACAGTGAGTGGCTCGGACAAGATGGCCAGTGCCAACGAGCATGGCAACACCAGCACAAAACACAGCCGCAGACCCCAGTCGAGTATCCGCGAATACTCCTGACGGTCTTTATTGGCGTAGGTTTTGGACAGGGTCGGCAACAGGATTGTCCCCAGTGCCACGCCCAGCACCCCAGAAGGCAGCTCCATCAGCCGGTCCGCGTAGTACATCCACGACACCGACCCGGCAACCAGAAAGGAAGCAAAAATCGTATTGATTATCAGCGATATCTGGCTGACCGAAACCCCCAGGATGGCCGGCAGCATCTGTTTCATCACCCGCCATACGCCGGTATCGCGCAGATTGAGGCGCGGCAGCACCAGCATGCCGATTTTCTTCAGGTGGGGCAGCTGGAACAGCAATTGAGCCAGGCCACCGACCAGCACCGCCCAGCCCAGGGCCATGATCGGCGGATCGAAATACGGCGTCAGGAACAGCGCAAAAATGATCATGCTGACGTTGAGCAGGGTCGGCACGAAGGCCGGCACCGCAAAACGGTTCCAGGTGTTGAGGATCGCACCGGCCAGCGATGACAGGGAGATCAGCAATATATAAGGGAACGTGACCCGTAACATGTCACTGGTCAGCTCGAACTTCTCGGGACTGGTGGCAAAACCGGGAGCGGTTGCCCAGATGACCCAGGGAGCCGCCACCATGCCCAGCGCGGTGACAATGGCCAGTACCAGCGTTAATAGCCCGGCGACATAAGCGACAAAAGTGCGGCTCGCCTCCTCCCCTTGCTGGCTTTTGTATTCCGCCAGAATAGGCACAAAAGCCTGGGAAAAAGCACCCTCAGCGAAGATCCTGCGCAGCAGGTTAGGCAGTTTAAAGGCAATAAAGAACGCATCCGTGGCCATCCCGGCGCCAAAAGCGCGCGCAATAATGGTGTCGCGAATGAAGCCCAGAACCCTGGAAATCATGGTGATTGAGCTGACGGCAGCCAACGACTTGAGCAAATTCATTGAAAGAGTTTTTGCCTATAGAGAAAGAGCAGGCGAACAAAGCGCCCACTTATGCGATACTGCGCGCCGCAACAGCACAGAGCCAAGCTCGCGAGTTTACAGGTCAAGCGCCGGAAATAAATATCCCGTCTGCCTCGATCCACCACTCAGCGGATCGCATCAAACGCCCTTGACAAGAGTTCTCGTCATCGGCATGATTCGCGGCCTATTTTGTTTGTTATTTCCCAAAAGTCTTTCGAGGAGCTCGACGGTGGCCAACACACCTTCCGCCAAAAAACGTGCAAAACAGGCTGAGAAGCGTCGCAGCCACAACGCCAGCCTGCGTTCCATGGTTCGTACCTACATCAAGAATGTAGTTAAGGCCATCGACGCAAAAGACGCTGCTAAAGCGCAAGCTGCCTATGTTCTGGCTGTTCCTGTTATCGACCGTATGGCCGATAAAGGTATCATCCACAAGAACAAAGCTGCTCGCCATAAGAGCCGCCTGAATGGCCACGTCAAGGCGTTGAACCTTGCGACTGCTGCTTAAGCGATAAGCTTTTTAAAAAACCGACCTCAGGGTCGGTTTTTTATTGCCTGCGATTTATGTACCGCACTGCAACACCTGCAGTCGCTGCCAAAGAACGAGACCGCAATCAACTGCTCGCAGCCTCGCACCCCTCAGTGACTACACCAAAACCCTGCAAGCATAAAAAAAGCTGCGACAGGATCACCCTGCCGCAGCCTTTTTATTGAAAATGATTAGCCGTGGGGCCACGGCAGAATCGGGATTGCCGTTACTGCGTTCTGCGGGCTGCCTTCAATCAGGCGGTCGCTGTACACCAGATACACCAGCGTATTGCGCTTCTTGTCGAGGAAACGCACAACCTGCATGGTCTTGAACACCAGCGAAGTGCGCTCCTTGAACACCTCATCACCATCTTTCAGGTCACCCTTGAAGCTGATCGGCCCGGTCTGACGGCACGCAATCGACGCCTCCGCGCGATCTTCAGCCAAACCCAGACCACCTTTCATACCGCCCGTCTTGGCGCGGGACAAATAACAGGTCACACCATCAACCTTCGGATCATCGAACGCCTCAACCACGATGCGATCATTGGGTCCGACAAACTTGAATACAGTCGACACTGTGCCAATTTCTTCAGCCGACGCCATCAACGGCATCGCCAGCATCAACCCCAGCAAACCTTTAATCAAACGCATTCGACACCTCTAAATCAAACCAGAATCAGGTTATCGCGGTGAACCAGCTCCGGCTCCGCCATATAACCCAACAAACTGACAATCGCATCCGACGATTGCCCAATAATTTTTTGGGCTTCTGCAGCACTGTAGTTGGCCAGGCCGCGAGCAATCTCCCGCCCGTCCGGCGCCACGCAGACCACCATCTCGCCACGACGGAAACCACCCTGCACCGCCTTGACGCCCACCGGCAGCAAACTTTTATTGCCCTGGGACAACGCAGCCACGGCACCATCATCCAGCACCAGCGTACCGCGGGTTTGCAGATGCCCGGCCAGCCATTGCTTGCGCGCCGCCAGCAGGCCGCGCTCCGGGGACAACAACGTACCCAGGCGCTCACCCGCTTTCAGACGATCCAGCACACGCTCCAGACGCCCGCCCACGATGATCGTATGCGCACCCGAACGGGCTGCCAGTCGCGCTGCGCGCAGCTTGGTCTGCATACCACCACGCCCAAGCGCGCCACCCGTGCCACCCGCCACTGCGTCCAGCGCAGGGTCATCGGCACGCGCTTCATAAATCATTTTTGCATCGGGGTTATTGCGCGGATCGGCATCAAACATGCCATCGCGATCGGTCAGGATCACCAGCAAGTCAGCCTCGACCAGGTTGGCTACCAGCGCAGCCAGCGTATCGTTATCACCGAAACGGATTTCATCCGTAACCACCGTGTCATTTTCATTGATGACCGGGATCACGCCCAACTCCACCAACGCACGCAAGGTGCTGCGGGCATTGAGGTAACGCTTGCGATCCGACAGATCGTCATGGGTCAGCAGGATTTGCGCCGTGTGCCGCGAATGCTCGGCAAAGCTCGACTCCCAGGCCTGCACCAGCCCCATCTGACCAATGGCCGCAGCAGCTTGCAACTCATGCATGGCACTCGGTCGCACCGTCCAGCCCAAGCGGCTCATCCCGGCTGCCACCGCACCCGAAGACACCAGCACCAGCTCGACGCCCGCCTCGTGCAAGGCCACCATCTGCTCGACCCAGACCCCCATCGCCACGCGATCCAGGCCCTTGCCATCCGCTGTCAGCAACGCGCTGCCGATCTTCACGACCCAGCGCTGTGCACCCGTCACCTTGCTCCGCATCATCATCCAACCTATGCCTGAGAGCAGCGCGACCGAGCGCCGCCCATGGAATTATTTTTGATTACCAATTCGTAGATGCTAAAACGCCGCTCATTGAGCGGCGCTGTAGTTTACTGCAACGAATCAGTCGCGGACGTAAATGATTTCCGGACCATCTTCGTCTTCAACATCTTCTTCATCCCAGTCATCGTCACCGATGTCATGGACGCTCTTCACGCCGCTGCGACGCAGGGCACGCTTGTCATCCAGCGCCTGCAACTGCGCACGGGCCTCATCTTCGATGCGCTGATCCAGCTCAGCCAATTCTTCCTTGTAGGCAGGATCATTGGCCAGACGGTCAGCACGGTCTTCCAGATAACGCATGATGTCGTGGCACAGCTTCTCGGTACCGATCTTGGCAATAGCCGAGATCACATACACAGGACCGGTCCACTCAAGACGATCCACGACTTCTTTAACGCGCGCATCGTGTTCGTCTTGCGGCAAGGAGTCGCACTTGTTCAACACCAGCCAGCGATCACGCTCAGCCAGCGACGGGCTGAACTTGGTCAGCTCATTAACGATGACTTCAGCGGTGTCGGCAGCACTTTCACTGCCTTCAACCGGCGCCATGTCGACGAGATGCAGCAACAGACGGGTACGCGCCAAGTGCTTGAGGAAGCGAATCCCCAGGCCCGCGCCATCGGAAGCACCTTCGATCAGGCCAGGAATATCGGCAATCACAAAGCTCTTCCAGCGATCAACGCTGACGACGCCCAGGTTTGGCACCAGGGTGGTGAACGGATAGTCCGCCACTTTTGGCTTGGCTGCAGACACCGAACGGATAAAGGTACTTTTACCCGCATTCGGCAAGCCCAGCAGACCCACGTCAGCCAGCACTTTCAATTCCAGCTTCAGATCACGCTGCTCACCCGGCTTACCCGGAGTGGTCTGGCGTGGAGCCCGGTTGGTACTGGATTTGAAACGCGTGTTACCCAGACCGTGCCAACCGCCATGCACCACCAGCAAACGCTGGCCAGCCTTGGTCAGGTCACCAATGATTTCCTGGGTGCCCGCATCGATCACCGTAGTGCCGACCGGAACACGCAGCTCCAGATCTTCACCCTTGCGACCCGTGCAATCCGCGCTACCGCCGTTCGAGCCACGCTGGGCATCGAAGTGACGGGTGTAGCGGTAATCAACCAGGGTGTTCAGGTTTTCGTCGGCGATCATGTAGATCGAGCCGCCATCACCGCCGTCACCACCGTTCGGACCACCGTTTTCGATGAATTTCTCACGACGGAAACTCATGCAACCGTTACCACCGTCGCCTGCTTTTACTTTGATCGATACTTCATCAACAAACTTCATAACAAAACACGCCTCTCGTCATCAGGACGAGCCGATAAAAACCAAGACATAAGACTCTTGCAAAAATGAGCGCAGCGACCTCAATCAACGACCGTTAAATCCAGCGCCGGCAGCCCATACAAACAGTTTTGCAAGAGACTCACCCCACAAACGAAAAAGCCCCGTCGCAAGACAGGGCTCTTCCAGCTACCAAGCTATTACGCTGCGACGACAACAGTCTTCGGAACGATGCTTACGTAGCGGCGACCGAAGGCGCCCTTAACCTGGAACTTGATCACGCCTTCCACTTTCGCGAACAGGGTGTGATCTTTGCCCATACCAACGCCGTAGCCAGCGTGGAATTGGGTGCCGCGCTGACGCACGATGATGTTGCCCGGAATGATAGCCTGGCCGCCATACATCTTCACGCCAAGGCGTTTGGCTTCTGAGTCGCGACCGTTACGGGTACTACCACCAGCTTTTTTGTGTGCCATGAGTCAATTCTCCTAGTGAGGAATTAGGCTGAAATTAAGCCTGAATACCGGTGATTTTGATCTCGGTGTACCACTGGCGGTGGCCCATACGCTTCATGTGGTGCTTACGACGACGGAACTTGATGATGCGGATTTTATCGTGACGACCTTGGGAGATCACTTCAGCAACAACAGTGGCGCCAGGAACAACTGGAGCGCCGATGTTTACGTCGTCGCCATTGGCGACCAACAGAACGCGATCAAAAGTTACGGATTCGCCGGTAGCGATTTCCAGTTTTTCGATCTTCAGGTATTCACCTGGAGCTACTTTGTATTGCTTGCCACCAGTAACGATTACTGCGTACGACATGGTATTTCTCCGATAATCCTGCTCACCCAGCTCTTTATAGGTAAAGGTATTGGCTGGCATGGCTGCATGGGGCTGGAACGGCCCAAGTGCAATTGCGTAAGGCAGGTGCTGCCCAGGAAGTTCAGGGTGCGCGATTGTACGCAAGGCACGTCAGGGTTGCAAGGGGCCGCCCATCGCGCCTTGACAGGCCCAGCCCCCCGACCTAGCATGCCGCGCAACCCTTCTGGAGCACCTGTCGCTGATGCAACCCCAAGCTTTCTACCGCGCGGTGGCGGACGATTTTAGCGCCGTCGATGGCATCATCAAGAAGCAGCTGACTTCACGCGTACCGCTGGTCTCAAAAATCGGCGATTACATCACTTCGGCCGGCGGCAAGCGCCTTCGTCCTTTATTAGTGCTGTTGTGTGGCAAGGCTCTGGGCCGCGAAGGCGACGATATGCGTCTGCTGGCCGCGACCATCGAGTTTTTGCACACCGCCACCCTGCTGCACGACGACGTGGTCGACATGTCGGGCATGCGCCGTGGCCGCAAAACAGCCAATGCCACGTGGGGCAACGCCCCCAGCGTACTGGTTGGCGACTTCCTGTACTCGCGCTCCTTCGAAATGATGGTTGAGCTGGGCTCGATGCCAGTGATGAAAATCCTGTCGCAAGCCACCCGCATCATTGCCGAAGGCGAAGTGTTGCAGCTGTCCAAGGTGCGCGACGCCAGCACCACCGAAGAAACCTATATGGAAGTCATTCGCGGCAAAACCGCGATGCTGTTCGAGGCCTCGACCCACAGTGCCGCCGCACTGGCCGGTGCAACGCCAGAACAGAGCGAAGCCCTGCGCACCTTTGGTGACCACCTGGGTGTGGCTTTCCAGCTGGTGGACGACCTGCTCGACTACCGCGGCGATGCCGAAACCCTGGGCAAGAACGTCGGTGACGATCTGGCCGAAGGCAAGCCGACACTGCCCCTGATCTACACCATGCGCGAAGGTACGCCCGAACAGGCAGCCCTGGTGCGCAAGGCCATCCAGAAAGGTGGCATTGAAGATCTGGAGAGCATTCGTGAAGCCGTTGAGGCCTCCGGTTCGCTGGAGTACACCGCACAACTGGCACGCGACTATGTGGCCCGTGCGATTGTCTGCCTTGAAGCCTTGCCGCCAAGCGAGTACCGCGATGCGCTGGTGGAGCTGAGCGAGTTTGCAGTAGCCCGCACGCACTGATCCCGTGACGCTGTAGCCGCTGCCGCAGGCTGCGACAAGGGCCGCAGGACCTTCGCTTGAGCATTCAAGAAGGGTCGCTGCGCAACCCGTCGCAGCCTGCGGCAGCGGCTACGGGTTCGGTAAAGCTCCACGTTCACCCGCCCGCCAACAAAACCCTATACAATACGTGCCTTTTAGCCATCCTGACTCTTAAGGAGCTTTGAGTGAGCACGTTGCCACCCTGCCCAAAATGCAATTCCGAATACACCTACGAAGACGGCGTTCAGCTGATCTGCCCGGAATGCGCCCATGAGTGGTCCGCCAGCGGCGACGCTGAAGACACCAGCGATGTGAAAGTCTACAAAGACTCCGCAGGCACTGTCCTGGCCGACGGTGACACCATCACCGTGATCAAGGACCTGAAAATCAAGGGCACCTCCCTGGTGGTCAAAGTGGGCACCAAAGTCAAAAACATTCGCCTGTGCGATGGTGACCACGATATCGATTGCAAAATCGACGGTATCGGCCCGATGAAGCTCAAGTCAGAGTTCGTGCGCAAAGTCTGATTCTGTTGCTGACCTTCCTGCGTTTCGCGCAGGAAGGCGCTACTCCCCTCGCTGTACTCCCCCCGCAATATCAAAAAGCCAGTCAGTTTGACCCACCGCAGTTGTTGCATAGAAAAAATACAAATCCGCCAATAGGCACTTGCTATTAAGCGAATAAGAATTATTCTCATCGGTACTCATCAAGGAGATACCGAACATGACTTATTTGATAGATGCCTGGCTGGACCGTCCACATCCGTACCTGCGAATCCTGCATCGGGAAACCGGGGAAGTCTGTGCGGTACTGGAAGAAGAAGCGCTCAACGAGCTGCAGGATCAGGGCGACCTGGATTTCAACGGGCTCAACTCCAGCGAGCCACTGGTGCTCAAGGAGCTGGTGCGTAATCTGTTTCTGTTTTGCTATGCCCGGGCATTGCGCCCAATCGGCACCACCTACACCCTCGAGCATCACGCCAAAATAGTGATATGAGGTGTGTCAAAAGCAAACGGGCTTGCTTGCAATACAAACGACATGACGTCATCCGGATCGCCAGCAAGCCCGCTTTACCAACGCTTTAAACTGCCGAGTTCTTACAGAACGTCCAGCAGCTCAACGTCGAATACCAGCACGCTGTGCGGAGCAATGCTGCCAACGCCTTGGGCGCCGTAAGCCAGTTCGCTCGGCACGTAGATGCGCCATTTGCTGCCGGCGTTCATCAGTTGCAGGGCTTCAGTCCAGCCGGCGATCACGCCGCCTACCGGGAATTCTGCTGGCTGACCACGATCGTAGGAGCTGTCGAACACAGTGCCGTCAATCAGGGTGCCGTGGTAGTGAACACGTACAGTGTCTTCACGGGATGGCTTGGCGCCCTCACCTGCTGTCACAACTTCAAATTGCAGGCCCGACGCCAAAGTGGTGATGCCGTCTTTCTTGGCGTTTTCAGCCAGGAAAGCCTTGCCTTCACCTGCAGCAGCTTCAGCTTTGGCAGCTGCTTCAGCTTGCATGATCTCGCGGATCACCTTGAAGCTGGCGCTCATTTCTTCCTGACCTACACGGCTTTCCTTGCCCGCGAAAGCGTCAGTCAGACCAGCCAGGATCGCATCCAGGCTAATGCCCGGTGGCGGGTTGTCGCGCAGTTGGTCACCCAGCTGACGGCCAATGCCGTAGCTAACGCGGGTTTCGTCGGTCGACAGATTTACTTCGGACATAACACTGCTCCGCTGTGAGGGTATTGAGGAAAACGCTATGCAGCGCTGCTCCCAAACACCCTGAACCAAAAAAGGGCCAGCAGACTACCACAGCCCCCAAAGCCTTCGCAGCCCGGGTTCGTTCGCGCCCCCTGGCCAGCCATCAATGCTTGGTCAATTTATCCAGATAGCCCATCGCAAATGCCGACACCACGAAGGTCATGTGAATGATCACGTACCACATCAGGTATTGGGGCTCGATGTTGCGCGCATCCATAAATACCCGAAGCAGGTGGATCGAGGAGATTGCCACAATCGAGGCCGCGACTTTCATCTTCAGCGACGTGGAGTCCATCGTCCCCAGCCAGCTAAGCTTTTCTTTGTGGTCATCGATATCCAGCTGCGAGACGAAGTTCTCATAGCCCGAGATCATCACCATCACCAGCAAACCGCCCACCAGAGCCATGTCAATCAGCGACAGGATGACCAGGATCAAATCCGACTCACTTAACGCGAACACGTTGGGGATTACGTGAAACACTTCCTGAAAGAACTTCAACGCCAAAGCCAGAAGGCCCAGCGAGAGCCCGAAGTAGATTGGCGCCAAAATCCAGCGCGAGGCGTACATTGCGTTTTCGATAAAGCGTTCCATTGAATCTCACAGGAAGTAAAAAAATGGGCGCGAGTATATCAGTGAGAAAAGCGCAGAGATAAAGAGCTCGAAACAGCCTGTAAAAACATTTTCTGCTAGTGTCCTCCTCCTCAGCATTGTTTACGGACAGGAAACCCGAACCATGGATCTGCGATTCCCCTTGGCTTGTTTTGGGCTTTCGATGGCTTTGCTCGCGTCCAGCGGCTGTTCCCCTGATGACGAACACCAGCAGGCCAGCCTGGAAGAGCGCAGCGCAGCGTTCGAAAAGAACCTCGATACCATCAAGGATCAGCAGCTCAAAGATGCCGTTGCAGACCTGGGCGGCTCCTTGCTGCTGCTTGAGCGTGCGCGCCTCAAGCTGCAGGAAAAACCCGTCGAGACCGAATACGGCACTGACGACCTCGCGCTGCTCAAGCACTACCCCAGCAGCCAGGCGCTGAGCGATGCCTATATCAACGGGCTGTTTGTGATGCGCAAAAACTCCAGCTCTGATTACCTGACGGACCTGGAGCCTGTTTTCCCTTTTCCGCTCAACAGTGCGTCCGAGTTCCCGTTCCCCCACGCTCTGGAATGGCAGTCTGTGACCCTGAGCAACAAACAGGTCGTGCCCTTTCAGCCCGAGTGGTCTGAAACCGACCCGGGCATCCAGCTCAGCCCCTCCAGCGCCAATCTGAGCAACCCGGACGACCTGACCGTCACCTACCCCTATATCGACGGGATTGAGGTCGAGAACACCCAGCAGCCTCAGCCCCTGATGCTGCACGGCAAAGTCGAAGTGATCGCGCCGGGCAAAGTGGTCACGTTCAACCTGACGGCCAGGGACGTGGGCAAAACCCGCACCGACGGCACCATCAGCGCAACCCTGCTGACACTGGGTAAAAACTTCGCCGAAGTGGATATCGTCAACACCGCCCCGCCGGCCGAGCAAGTGCGCGACACCCCGCTCAACCCGCTGATCATCCAGGCCCGCGATCACACCGGGCAGTTCCTGTCACGTTCGGGCTCGATCAACGAAAACGCCGAACAGCTGGCCTTTTATCAGGAACAGCTGGCAAAGATGCTCAAGCAAACGGCCTGGACCGACGCTTTCGGTCAGCAGCTGGATAACGAACAAAAGGCCTTTGACCAAAAACACACCCACCATTACAGCAAGGTGTACTTCAACGGCACGGTCGAAAATATCGACATCAACGTGCTCGACTTTTCCACCGCCAACATCACCCGCAAGGCGCTCGACCTGCCTGTGCGCAAGCTCGACAAAAACGTTGTGGGCAAAGAAATTCAGCCCCTCCCGCTCAGCGTAGTGGTCTATGACGATAAGGCCGCCAACTACCTCAAGGGCGCCAACCTGGACCCCGGGCAACTGGAAAAAAGCGTGGTCATCAGCCAGTCCGTGGACGACGCCAGCGCCGCAACCCTTGAATTCAGCCACCCCGCCACCTTCAACGAGGAAATGCTTGGCGCGCTCCCCGACCATTCTGACGCGCCGGTTACCTTCTTTGCCGAAGACGAGACGGGCAAGCGCAGCGAACCTGTGGAGCTGCCCACCGAAGCGTTCGATGTCGACCCCCACGCGGGTGTCATCACCTATGACCTGAATCTGTTCCCCGAAACCCCGGCTTATGCGGTGGGCTCGATCCCCCTGTTTATTGCCGACATCGACAAGCAGGTTCTGGACGTCGCCCACCTGCCCAAAGGCCTTGAGCTCAAAGGCAACGCGCTGGTCGTGGATCAAAAGGCATTCCCGTCCGAGGCCTGGCGCTTTTACGCCAAAGACGACACGGGCAATTATCTGAAGGAAGTCGTAGCCGTCAGCCATAGCGCCGAACCCGATGGCCCGACCTTGTTCGACGTGCATTACTTTTATGGGCAGCCAACCCGGCTTGAAAGCTATGCCCGCACTGCGCTGAACCCCGTTGAATACGGGTTTGAGGTCAAGCTCGAAAAAGCCCCGGAAGCCAGCACTTCGCAATAGAACCGCCGCTTAGCGGGAAGCATGACAGCGCCCGCCATTGATCTGACGTAACTGGGCCTGCACATGCAGGCACCAGATCTGCGGGTCGTCCGCGAGCTGATAGCCATGCAGCGTCAGGCTTTCGACGATTGATTCAAGAATGGTTTCGGCCACGAACGGGCCGGGGAACGGGCCTTGCGCCCTGATGGTCGTGGGCTGTTCACCTGCCAGGCCGGCAGCAAAGAGCAGCGTCCACATCCCGGTGTTGCCTGCCAGCGGTCGAATACTGCATTCGATACGGGTCACCAGGCCCAAGCAGTCTCGAGTAAGGCAAAGGTTGCGCGACATGGCGGCGACCCTCGTTAGATTCTGTCTTCAGCCGCACACAACGGGCTGCATCGTCCAGTGACGACAGTGGAGTCCATGCCCTGAGAATAGAAGAAAAAACGCATAAGAAAAGTCGCCAATGACCAACGGCTCGATCGACTGGCATCGGTGATTTGTGGGAGCGGGCTTGCTCGCGAATGGATCGACGGGGTGTGACAGATACACCGCGTCGTTTGCATCGCGAGCAAGCCCGCTCCCACAGTAGAGGGATTTAGGCCGGTTTCGTCGCTGACAGGACTTCAGCCAGCAACTCCTTTTCGGCTTCCTTGAGGTCGTCGTCGCTGATCATCTCGGCAATCACCCGCAACCGCTCAACCACGCGGGCATTGACGCTGCCTTCCGGGAACTGGCCTTGCTCGTCCGGCTCACCGGCGGGCTCGCCCACCAGCAAACTCAGCGCCTCATCGGCCTGACGCACCGCGTACACGTGGAACTTGCCCTCGCGCACGGCCTGCAGCACCTTTTCATCCAGCATCAAGGTCGCCACGTTGGCCTGCGGAATGATCGCGCCCTGATCGCCTGTAAGACCTCGCGCCTCACACAACCGGAAGAAGCCTTCGATCTTCTCGTTAACCCCGCCCACCGCCTGCACTTCACCAAACTGGTTGATGGAACCGGTGATGGCGAAACATTGCTTGAGCGGCGTTTTGGACAGTGCGGAAATCAACGTACACGCCTCGCCCAGCGACGCACTGTCGCCATCGACGTAACCGTAGGATTGTTCCAGCGCGATACTGGCCGAAATCGCCAGCGGGAATTCCTGGGCGTAACGGCTGCCCAGGTACCCGGTCAGGATCATCACGCCTTTGGAGTGAATCGGCTGGCCCAGGTTAACCTCGCGTTCGATGTCGACAATGCCGCTGCCCCCCGGGTACACCGTGGCGGAAATCCGCGCTGGCACACCAAAGGCCGAGTCGCCGACTTCGAGCACCGTCAGGCCGTTGCACTTGCCGACCGCCGCGCCATCGGTGTCGATCAGAATGATCCCCGCCAGCATGTCATCCAGAATCCGTGCCGACACACGCCCGGTGCGGGTGGCCTTGGCCTTGAGCGCACGTTCGATATGCCCGGCGTCGGTCATTTCGTCGCCGGCCAGATGGCGAATGAAATCTGCTTCGCTGACCAGTTGGAACAAATCGCCAATACGCGCGGACAAACGCTCCTGATGCTCGGCCAAGCGCGCGCTGTAGGTCGCCAGACGCGCCACCGCACCGGCGGTCAGCGGCGCCATTCCCTCCTCCGAGGTGCGGGTGGTCAGCAACTGGGCAAATTGCTCCAGGCTCTCATCGACCATCGGGATGTCTTCATCGAAATCCACCAGCACCCGGAACATTTCCTGGAAGTCCGGATCGAGGTCCTGCAGCGTGTAATAGAGCTGGCGAGCACCAATGATGACCACCTTGACCTGCAAGGGGATGACTTGCGGGTTGAGGGTGATGGTCGCCAGACGGCCCATCTCGCCCAGCGGCGACTCCATTTTCAGTTTGCGCGATTGCAGGGCGCGCTTGAGGGCATCCCACACAAACGGCTCACTGAGCATCTTCTCGGCTTCGAGAATCAGGAAGCCGCCATTGGCACGGTGCAACGCGCCGGGCCGTAGCTGGCGGTACGTGGTGTACAGCGCGCCCTGGTCGGTGCTGTATTCAATACGGCCAAACAGATTGTCGTAGGTCGGGTGCGGCTCAAACACCACCGGTGCGCCGCCGCTCATGGGCTGGCCCACCACCAGGCTCGGCAGGTACTGCTCTTCGAGCAATTTGCGCGCCTGGGCGTCGGTTTTGCTGTCGTCGACCAGTTGCTCGACCACGGTTTTGAGCAAGTACACCTGCATGGCCTGCAAATAGCCGCAAACCGCGCCATTTTCGGCGTACTTCTGCGATAACGGCGACAGCAACGGCTGCAAGGCCAGGGTGATGGTTTCTTCGTTCAACTGACGCAGCAGATTGTTCGACTCGCGCTTCCACTGCGGCAGGCTCGCCAACTCTTCGTTCAGGCGCTCTTCGAGCCCGGAAATATCTTCGTGAAAACGCTCGCGCTCTTCCTCGGGCAACTGCGAAAACTCGGCCTCATCCAGAGCCTTGCCATCGCTCATCGGGGTGAAGGCCACGTTGCTGCTGTCACGGTACAGCGCAACGCCTTTTTCCAGCGCCAGGCGCTCGATCACATCCAGTGCACGGTCGTAGCGCTGGTTGAACCCACGGTCGATGGCGCTTTTGCGCTGCTGGTACGTCGGGTGCTCGAACACCGCCGGAAAAGTCGCCAGCAGGTTGTCGATCAAATGATTGATGTCGCCAATAAACGCGCCAGCGGAACTCGAAGGCAACTCCAGGGCGCGGGGCTCACGGGGCTCATCAAAATTATTGACATACACCCAGTCGCTCGGCGACTTCAGGCGCTTGCCCTCAGCCTTGAGGTAGCGTTTGACGAACGAGAAGCGACCCGTACCCGGCTCGCCCATCACAAATACGTTGTAACCCGGACGTGGCATGGCCACACCAAACTGCAAGGCTTCGACCGCACGCTCCTGGCCGAGAATGCCGCGAAAGGGTTCTAAATCATTGGTGGTCGAGAAGCTGAACTGTTCAGCAGAAAAAGGACGGGTTAGCGCGTCGGGCGCTAGACGCAAGCTGGTGGCAACAGAATCAGGCATCGGGCTTCCTTACATCGGGCGGGGCAGATGGCAGCATTCTGGCGCTGGCTGTACATCACTGGCAAGACGTACAACACGGGAAAACCCGTCCCTCAATGTTTACGGGCTAAAAAGGCCCTCCATCAACGATTGTTTTACAAAAAGTCACGGAACCTGCCGATAGTGCCTAGACTCCAAGCTGTTACGCGGCTGGAAGGCATAACTGGCCCGTACTGGCGCTTCAGGGCCAGAAACCCTTGTCCATTGGTTGCACACATATAGAGAACAAAGCTTATGAAACGGATTCTTCTCGGTACTCTCTTTACTGTTGTTTCCCTCAACGCCATGGCGCAAGCACCAGGTGGCCCCAACTGCGGTTGGGGCAACATGCTGTTTGAAGGCCAGCGCGGCACACCGGCCCACTTCCTGGCATCCACTACCAACGGTACGTCCGGTAACGCCACCTTCGGCATGACCTCCGGCACCAACGGCTGTACCACCAAGGACGCCCTGACCTACGGCGGTAAATCGTGGATTGCCATGAATGGCATGATCAACGAACTGTCCGAAGACATGGCCAAAGGCAATGGCGAAGCACTGACCACCTACGCGGTGGTACTGGGCGTCGCCCCTGAAGACCGCGAGCACTTCGCCGCCGTCACTCATGAGCACTTCCAGCAAATCTTCAGCAAGGCCGATGTAACGGCTGAAGATGTACACACCAACACCCTGGCCATCCTCAAAAGCGATGCCCGTCTGGCCAAGTACGCTACAGCTGCATAGTAAATGAGACACGCCCGCTCCTACCGGAGCGGGTATTCTCCTGCTTTACCCCTCTTTGTCTGACAACAGTTGCCGAACATGCTCAAACGCCTTGCCTACCTGGCGCTCTGTGCCTGCGCCCCGCTGTATGCCGCACCCAACCTCGACAATCAACGTGTGCAGCAGTTGGCCAACGATCCGTTCTGGATCTCTCTGGGCCACTATGAAGCTGCAAAGCTCAACGGTTGGCGCAGCCATGTCAGCGAGGACAAATTCTTTCTGGCCCCCGACGGTGCTCACCACCCCGACGCCGAGCTACGGGCCACCGTCCAGGCGCTGTATTCACCGGCGAGCCTGGGGGACAAACACCCGCAATGCGTCTACCCGTCCCGTACCCGCTGGCTCAAGGACCAGCTGAACCTGACCGACCTGCCCCAGGTTGACTGTGCAGAGTTCAGTAAATGGTTCAAGGACGTGGCGCCGCACAGCACGGTGATGATTTTCCCGGCGGCCTACCTCAACAGCCCGTCTTCGATGTTCGGCCATACCTTGTTGCGTATCGACCAGGCCGATGTGCAGGACAACAAGACCGCCCTGCTCAGCTATGCGATCAACTTTGGCGCCTACATTGAAGGTTCCGACAACAGCATTCTGTATGCCTGGAAAGGCCTCGCCGGTGGTTACCCCGGTTTGTTCGCGCTGGTGCCCTACCAGGAAAAACTCTCGGAATACCGCAGCCTGGAAAACCGCGATCTGTGGGAATACCGCCTCAACCTGACACCCGAAGAAACCCAACGCATGGTCGAACATGTGTGGGAACTCAAACAGATCCAGTTCGACTATTTCTTCTTCGACGAAAACTGCTCGTATCGCTTGCTCGAACTGCTGCAAGTGGCGCGCCCCGGCTTGCAACTGACCGGCCAGTTCCCGCTGACCGCGATCCCCACCGACACCGTCAAAGCGGTCAAGGAAGCCGGCCTGGTCGAAAGCATCGAGTACCGCCCGTCCCGCGAGCGTGAATTGCTGGATCGCGCCAAAGCCCTGGACCCCGAAGAACAGCAATGGGTATTGCAGGTGAGCGCCGATCAGACCCAGTTGCAGAGCCCGACGTTCATGGCGCTGCCCAAGGCGCGACAGGCGCTGATCATCGACGCTGCCTATCGTCTTGAGCGCTACCGTGCCAACGGTCTTGAGCGTGACCCTGCACGCTCGCAGCGCAGCTTTGAGCTGCTGCGGGCGATCAACCAGAACCCTGCCCCCGAACTGCAGGTCGAAAAACCCGAACTCCCGGAAAACGGCCACGAATCGCGCACCTGGCAACTGGGCGCCGGCAGCCGTGACGACAAGGCGTTTGCCGAATACGGCCTGCGCATGGCCTACCACGACCTGAACGACAACGCTGCGGGCTTCCCGCTGGGTGCCCAGATCGAAATCCTGCAACTCAAACTGCGCCAGTACGAGGGCAACAAATGGCAGGTCCAACAACTGGACCTGGCCAATATCCGCTCCCTGACACCGCGCAACGACCTGCTGCAACCCTGGTCCTGGCAAGTGGGCGGCGGGCTTGAACGGGTACTCGGCAAACATGGCGACGAAAATCTGGTCAGCCACGTCAACGGTGGCGCGGGCGGTACCTGGCAGTTGGCCGACAACCTGCTGGGGTTCGCATTGGGCACTGTACGTGTGGAACACAACAACGACTTCGCCGCGTTTGTGTCACCGGCAGCGGGCTTCAACACGGGAGTGCTGTGGCGCAACCCGGTGGGCAACCTGAGCCTGGAAGCCAAGGGTGACTACTTCACCAACGGTGAAGTCCGCCGTAGCCTGAGCCTGAATCAGCAATGGGAAGTTTCCCGCAATCTCGGCCTGCGACTCACCGCACAGCGAGAGTTCAGCCATCTGAGCTCTCCCGTCAACGAAGTGATGCTGGAGTTGAAGTGGTATCACTACTGAAGGAGTTTTAAAGACATGGCTGTTAACTGTGATTCCCTTGAGCAAGTGCGCGAGAAAATCGATGGACTGGACCGGCAGATTGTCAGCCTGATCGCTGAGCGCGGTGCCTATGTGTCACAAGCGGCACGCTTTAAAAAGGACAGCGACGCGGTCAGGGCCCCGCAACGGGTTGAGCAAGTGATTGCCAAGGTCCGGGCATTGGCCGATGAGCTGGACGCCAACCCGGATGTCACCGAAGCCGTTTACCGCGCCATGATCGCGGCCTTTATCGAGCAGGAGCTGGCTGAGCATTCAGCACTGCGCTAGGAGCGCTGCTTGCCCGCGATGGCATCAATGCGGTGCCGAAGACATACCGAGCCGCCCGCATCGCGAGCAAGCCCTCCCCCACATTGATTTTGCTGTGCCTGACCCCGAGGGGAAACAGCCATGAGCCGTGCATTTGTCAACGAAGACAGCGCCGCCAGCCAGGCCAATGCGCCGATCGAGCGCAAGGTCAGCGACCAGCCCAACTACGTCACCGCCACCGGCCTTGCCCAACTGCACGCCAAGGCCAGCGAGTTGCAGCGCCAGCACAGTGAAGAGTCCGCCCAAGGTGATGCCAGCGACAAACAGCGGTTGGCCGAACTTGAACGCGACCTGCGCTACATCAACCAGCGCCTGCAAAGCGCCCTCGTGGTCGCCCCCGCGACATCAACGCAGAAAGTGCAGATTGGCAGTTGGGTCACGTACGCCGATGAGCTCGGCAATGAACAGCGCGTACAACTGGTGGGCGAGGATCAGGCCGATGCGAGCCACGGGCTGATCAATTGGGGTTCACCGCTCGGTCGCGCGCTGTTGGGCACGCAACTGGGCGATGAAGTGCTGTGGTCTCGACCCGCAGGTGATTTGCAGATCGAAGTCATCAAGATAGAACCGGCTTAAACCACGCCCTGAGCCAGCATCGCGTCAGCCACTTTTACGAAGCCCGCAATGTTCGCGCCTTTTACGTAGTTGATCCGGCCGTTTTCTTCGCCGTAGTGCACGCACGCGTGGTGGATAGACTGCATGATGTTGTGCAACTTGCTGTCCACCTCGCCCGCCGTCCACAGCAAGCGCATGGCGTTTTGCGACATTTCCAGACCGCTCACTGCCACGCCACCGGCGTTGGATGCCTTGCCCGGCGCAAACAAAATACCGGCTTCGATAAACAGATCCACGGCGTCAAGGGTGGTCGGCATGTTCGCGCCTTCGGCGACGCACACGCAGCCATTGGCCAGCAACTTGCGGGCGGCTTCGGCGTCCAGTTCGTTCTGGGTTGCGCACGGCAAGGCGATATCGCACGCCAGGTTCCAAGGGTGCTGATCGGCCAGAAACTCCAGACCGAATCGTGTAGCCAGCTCGCTGATGCGGCCGCGCTTCACGTTTTTGAGGTCCATCAGCGCTTCCCATTGCTCCTCGCTCAGACCGGCTTCGCAGTACAGCGTGCCTTCTGAGTCCGACAGCGAGATCACTTTGCCACCAAGGTCCATGACTTTACGCGCCGCGTATTGCGCCACGTTGCCCGAGCCGGAAATGGCCACGCGCTTGCCATCAATGCGCTGGCCGCTGCGCTTGAGCATTTCCTGAGCGAAGTACACGCAACCGAAACCGGTGGCTTCAGGGCGAATCAGGCTGCCGCCGTAGCTCATGCCCTTGCCGGTCAGCACGGAGGTGAACTGGTTGCTCAGGCGCTTGTACTGACCAAACATAAAGCCGATTTCCCGCGCACCGACACCGATGTCGCCAGCCGGCACATCAACGTCAGAACCAATGTGACGGTACAGCTCGCTCATAAAGGCCTGGCAGAAACGCATGACTTCCGCGTCGCTCTTGCCCTTGGGGTTGAAGTCCGAGCCACCTTTACCACCGCCCATCGGCAGCGAGGTCAGGGAGTTTTTGAAGGTCTGTTCAAAGGCCAGGAACTTCAGGACACCCAGGTTCACCGACGGATGGAAGCGCAGGCCCCCTTTGTACGGGCCGATAGCGCTGTTCATCTGGATACGGAAACCACGGTTTACACGCACTTTGCCTTCGTCATCGACCCACGATACGCGGAACACGATCGCACGTTCGGGTTCGCAAATGCGCTCAAGAATGCCTGAAGTCAGGTAATGCGGATTGGCTTCAAGAAACGGCCACAGACTGCGCAGGACCTCTTCCACTGCCTGGTGGAATTCTGGCTGGTCGGGGTCGCGTTTTTTCAGGCGGGCAAGGAACAGGTCGACGGATTCGATCATGGGAAAGTCTCGGCAAATTTGTTGTCGTTAAACGGAGATTGGCCAGAACTTTATCAAGTCAGGTGGCACCGTGACAGCGCAAAATGTCGCAGTTATGAATTTAAATGGTGCATTTATATAAATTAAGCCGATTCCAAGGGGCTTTGCGCACCATAAGAGTGAATTCTGTACCCAGTTTTGCACCCGTAAAAACGCACTTCTATTAGGTGTGGGAGCGGCGGTGCGACGATTCGACCTCGCGATGCAGGCGCTGCGGTATGTCAGAAGTATCAAGGTGATGCCATCGCGAGCAAGCCCGCTCCCACAGGTAAAGCATTGTTTTGCGCAAAAAAAACGGAGCCCCGAGGGGCTCCGTCTTGTGCTGCAAACTGCCCTTACTGGGCCAGTTTCTTGTGACGCACACGGTGCGGCTGGGTGGCCGCTTCGCCGAGGCGCTTTTTACGGTCTGCTTCGTACTCGGTGTAGTTACCTTCAAAGAAGATCGCTTGCGAGTCGTCTTCGTACGCCAGGATGTGAGTCGCGACGCGGTCAAGGAACCACCGATCGTGAGAGATCACAATGGCAGCGCCCGGGAAGTCCAGCAGCGCCTCTTCGAGCGAACGCAGTGTCTCAACGTCAAGGTCGTTGGACGGTTCGTCGAGCAGCAGCACGTTGGCGCCCTCTTTCAAGGTCAGGGCCAGGTGCAGGCGACCACGCTCACCACCGGACAGGTCCTTGACGAACTTCTGCTGATCGCCACCTTTGAAGTTGAAACGACCGACATAGGTACGCGACGGGATTTCATAGTTGCCGATGCGGATCACATCGGAACCATCGGAAATAGCCTGGAACACGGTTTTGCTGCCATCCAGGTCGTCACGGCTCTGGTCAACGCACGCCAGTTGCACGGTTTCGCCGACTTCGATGGTGCCCGAATCCGGCTGCTCTTTGCCCATCAGCATGCGGAACAGGGTCGATTTACCGGCACCGTTACCACCGATCACACCAACAATGGCGCCTTTAGGCATGGCGAACGACAGGTTGTCGATCAGTACGCGATCGCCATAACCCTTGGACACGTTCTTGAACTCGATAACCTTGTCACCCAGGCGCGGACCGGCCGGGATGTAGATTTCGTTGGTTTCGCTGCGCTTCTGGAATTCCTGCGATTGCAGTTCTTCGAAGCGTTGCAGACGGGCCTTGGACTTGGACTGACGTGCCTTGGCGCCTTTACGAACCCATTCCAGCTCGTCTTTCATGGCCTTTTCATGGGCCGACTGCTGCTTGGATTCGGCAGCCAGACGATCGGACTTGGCTTCAAGCCAGCCCGAATAGTTGCCTTCGTAAGGAATGCCCGCACCGCGGTCAAGTTCCAGAATCCAGCCAGCAACGTTGTCCAGGAAGTAACGGTCGTGCGTAATCGCAACCACGGTACCCGGGAAGTCGTGCAGGAAGTGCTCCAGCCAGGCTACCGAATCGGCGTCCAGGTGGTTGGTTGGTTCGTCGAGCAGCAGCATGTCCGGGGCCGACAGCAGCAGGCGGCACAAGGCCACACGGCGCTTCTCACCACCCGACAGGTGTTCGACCTTGGCATCCCATGCCGGCAGGCGCAGGGCATCGGCAGCCACTTCGAGCTGACGCTCGAGGTTGTGACCGTCGCTCGCTTGCAGGATGGACTCCAGCTTGGCCTGTTCAGCCGCCAGCTTGTCGAAGTCGGCATCCGGGTCGGCGTACTCGGCGTAAACCTGATCCAGGCGCGCTTGGGCATCCTTGATTACACTTACGGCTTCTTCAACCACTTCGCGTACGGTTTTGTTCGGGTCCAGCTGCGGCTCTTGCGGCAGGTAACCGATGTTCAGGTCCGGCATCGGGCGAGCTTCACCGTCAAACTCGGTGTCGACACCCGCCATGATTTTCAGCAGGGTGGATTTACCCGAACCGTTCAGGCCCAGTACGCCGATTTTGGCGCCCGGAAAAAACGACAGGGAGATGTTTTTCAGGATTTCCCGCTTCGGCGGAACAACTTTGCTCAGCCGATGCATGGTGAAAACGTATTGAGCCATGGAGAACCTAGGGTCAGTGACTGATGAATAAGGTGCGAGCAATGCCCGGATCAGGCCATAGCAGAAAGTCAGGGACTGATCGAGATCAATGCCTGCTCGCAGAAAAAGCATAAGTGTAGACGCCCGAATCTACCTGAATGCGCTGAACAGGGCAAACCAGCGCAGACCGGAGGACTGGCACTTTGCCACAACCCAAGGCATGCTAAGCGCCCTCTGGGCGTCTTAGGGGGCCTCGCGCCATTGCCGCCGAATTGCAGGATCACAACTTGCCCAATGTCACACCATCCACGCCCGCCAATGCATCCAGCCAATTACTTGGTACGCCTGTGCGCGGGACGTTAAAAAGTGCGTTGGCGGCTCTGGTTCTACTGTTGCTGGCGATGCTCTTCTGGTTATTGATCGAACAGTTCCAGGAAACACTGCAACAAGAACGCCAGACCAGCATCAATTACAGCGCCGACCTGGCCGATCACATCAGCCTGAGCATGGCGCTCAGGGCCGAGACAGCCCTCAACCTGCTGCCCGTCGACCAGTCGCCGAAAAACCTGCGTCAACAACAGTTGCTGGTCAAGCAACTGCGCCAATCCCTGCCGGCCCTGCAAAGCGTGGCCTTGCTCAGCACGACGGGCGAGGTACTGCTCGACAGTACCGGCACCAGCCCGGACGCCGCCTACCTGGCTGACTGGATCCGGAACAACCCTTCGCGCAGCCGCACCGAAGGCTACTACTACAGCAACAACAATGACGGCAGCGTCGTCTACTTACTGTTACGCCAGCCCAGCGGCTCCATTAATGGTTACTGGCTGCTGCGCATGAATCCGGACCTGCTGCAAAACCTGACACACCAAAGCGCCGGCAGCCGGCCGCAATGGCTGGTCGAAAACACACAGAGCCGCAAAGTGCTCAGCCGCATGGACAAACCTATTACGCCGGCGGTCACCCTGACCCCTCGCGATGAAGAGGACACCGTGTTGCTGACCGCCATCAGCCATAGCGACTGGCAACTGCGCGGACTGTTCAATGATCGCCAGGCGGTTGAGCAGTTGCTGCCCGGGCTGATCGGCAAATGCCTGCTCGGCTTGCTGTTTTCGTTGTTGCCGCTTATCGCGCTGCTGAACATGCGCCGCCGCCAGCGTCAGCTGCATGAAGGGCGCCGGCGCTATCACGATATTTTTGAAGGCACCGGGGTCGCGCTGTGCGTACTCGACTTGTCCAGCTTGCCGGGCTTCCTTGAGCGCGAAAAACTGCACGACAGTGACGGCCTCAAGCTATGGCTGAGCGATCACCCGGAGCATCGTCGCCAGCTGTTTGAACAACTGCGCATCACCGAAGTGAACCAGGTGGCCATGCAACTGCTGGCGGTCGAATCAGGAGACGGCGCCTGGCAAAAACTGATCAATGGTTGCCCGCAAACCGGCTCGGCCATTGGGTATCAGATCGTCGAAGCCGTGCTCGATCAACAGCAGCAGCTCGAACTGGAAATCAGGCTGACCGATGCCGATGGCCAGGATCAGCATTTATGGCTGGTACTGCGTCTGCCCGTGAACCGTCAGGAGTATCACGCGGTCATCCTGAGTATCAGCGACATCACCAGCCGCAAGCTGATCGAACTGTCCCTGCAGGAACGCGAGAGCTTTTGGTCCGACGTGGTGCGCACCGTACCCGACCATCTCTATGTGCAAAACGTCATCACTCAACAGATCATCTTCAGCAATCATCACCTTGGGCAAACCCTGGGCTACAGCAGCTGCGAACTGCAGCAAATGGGCGCTTACTTCTGGGAACTGCTGCTGCACCCCGAAGACGCCGAGCGCTACCACCAGTTGCGCCAGCAACAACGGCTCGATGGCTACAAGGACCTGATGCAATGCCAGCTGCGCTTTCGCCATCACCAGGGCAACTGGCGGCGCTTTGAAATCCGCGAGCAGGCCTTCGCCCGTGACACCGGCGATCAGGTCACGCGTATTGTCGGGGTGGCCAAAGACATCACGGACCAAATCGAAGCCAGCGAGTCGTTGCGCGACAGCGAGCAGCGTTACCGGATGCTGGCCGAAAGCATCAGCGACATTATTTTCTCCACCGACAGCACGTTGCAGCTGAATTACCTCAGCCCGTCAATACAGACAGTACTGGGCTACGAAGCGCAGTGGGTGTTCAACAACGGCTGGCAATCGATTATCTCCACCCCACAGCAACTGACCGGCATCTATGGCCTGATCGAGCGCATCAGTGCCGCCCTGGACAAGCCCCAGCAGCTCTCAGCCCTGCGTACCCAGGTGCAAAGCCAGTTGTTCCAGCTCGATTGCCTGCGCGCAGACGGCCATAAAGTCCCCATCGAGTTGCGCCTGGTGCTGGTATGGGATGAGAACGATGCCTTCGAAGGCATTTTGGGTGTTGGCCGCGATATCAGTCAGCAGCGCAGGGCCGAAAAAGACCTGCGCATGGCCGCGACGGTATTCGAACACTCCACCTCGGCCATCCTGATTACCGACCCCGCCGGCTATATCGTGCAAGCCAACGAAGCCTTCAGCCGGGTCAGCGGTTACGCCGTGGCCCAGGTGCTCGACCAGTTGCCGAGCATGCTGACTGTCGACCCTGAGCAGCACGCGCAACTGGCCTACGTGCTCAAGCAACTGCATCTGCACGGCACCTGGGAAGGTGAAGTCTGGCTCAAGCGCCTCAACGGCGAACACTACCCGGCCTGGGTCGGCATCACTGCGGTGCTTGATGACGAGGGCGATCTGGCCAGCTATGTGTGCTTTTTCAGTGATATCAGTGAGCGCAAGGCCAGCGAACAGCGAATTCACCGCCTGGCCTATTACGACGCCCTGACCCACCTGCCCAACCGCACCCTGTTCCAGGACCGTCTGCACACGGCACTGCAACAGGCCGAGCGCAACAAGTCGTGGGTGGTGCTGATGTTCCTCGATCTCGACCGCTTCAAACCCATCAACGATTCACTGGGCCACGCGGCAGGCGACCGCATGCTCAAGGACATGGCCATTCGCTTGCTGGCCTGCGTCGGCGATGACGATACCGTTGCGCGCATGGGCGGTGACGAGTTCACCCTGCTCCTGCAACCGAGGACCACCCGCCAGATGGCCTTGAACCGGGCCATCAGTGTGGCCGAGCAAATCCTCGCCAGCCTGGTCAAACCCTTTGTGCTCGAAAGCCGCGAGTTTTTCGTAACCGCCAGCATTGGCATCGCCCTGAGCCCGCAAGACGGCAACGAACTCAGCCAGCTGATGAAAAATGCCGACACCGCGATGTATCACGCCAAGGAACGCGGCAAAAACAACTTCCAGTTCTATCAGGCGGACATGAACGCCAGCGCCCTGGAACGTCTGGAGCTCGAAAGCGACCTGCGCCATGCGCTGGAACAGAAAGAATTCATCCTGTACTACCAACCTCAATTCAGCGGCGACGGCAAACGCCTGACCGGGGTCGAGGCGTTGTTGCGCTGGAACCACCCGAGACGCGGCCTGGTACCGCCCGGCGACTTTATCCCGGTACTCGAAGAGCTGGGGCTGGTGGTGGAAGTGGGCGACTGGGTGCTGGCAGAAGCCTGCCGCCAGCTCAAGCTTTGGCACCAGGTCAAAGTGCGCGTACCCAAAGTCTCGGTCAATATCTCGGCGCGCCAGTTCTCCGATGGCCAGCTGGGCACACGCATCGCCAATATCCTCAAGAAAACAGGCCTGTCGCCTGCCTGCCTGGAGCTTGAGCTGACCGAGAGCATCCTGATGCGCGAAGTCAGCGAGGCCCTGCACATCCTGGCCAGCCTGAAAAACCTCGGCCTGAGTATCGCCGTAGACGACTTTGGCACGGGTTACTCATCGCTCAACTACCTCAAGCAATTCCCCATCGACGTGCTGAAAATCGACCGTACCTTTGTCGACGGCCTGCCGTCAGGTGAACAGGACGCACAGATAGCCCGGGCGATCATTGCGATGGCCCACAGCCTGAACCTTGCGGTTATCGCCGAAGGCGTAGAGACCCACGAACAGCTGGATTTCTTGCGCGAGCATGGCTGCGATGAGGTGCAAGGCTACCTGTTCGGACGGCCGATGCCCGCTCACCTGCTGGTAAAACAACTGAAAGCGGCGAGTGATGAGCTGCAAAACTGAGACTTGCAGTGCGATCAAGTGCGCCGTGAATCGCATTCATATGCCAGATAAAATCCATTGAGTTAGAATGCCCTCCTTTTCTGCCCCCGATCCTTGAGGACCGCCATGTTCAGCCGTGATTTGACACTTGCCAAGTTCGACGCCGACCTTTTTGCCGCCATGGAGCAAGAAGCTCAGCGCCAGGAAGAACATATTGAGCTGATCGCTTCGGAAAACTACACCAGCCCAGCGGTCATGGAAGCTCAAGGCTCGGTGCTGACCAACAAATACGCCGAAGGTTACCCGGGCAAGCGCTACTACGGCGGCTGTGAATACGTCGACGTGGTTGAGCAACTGGCTATCGACCGTGCAAAAGAACTGTTCGGCGCCGATTACGCCAACGTTCAGCCGCACGCCGGCTCCCAGGCCAACAGCGCTGTTTACCTGGCCCTTCTGTCGGCTGGCGACACCATCCTGGGCATGAGCCTGGCCCACGGCGGTCACTTGACCCACGGCGCCAGCGTTTCGTCCTCGGGCAAGCTGTACAACGCCATCCAGTACGGCATCGACGCCAACGGCCTGATCGACTATGACGAAGTCGAGCGCCTGGCTGTTGAGCACAAGCCAAAAATGATCGTGGCCGGTTTCTCTGCCTACTCGCAGATCCTGGACTTCCCGCGTTTCCGCGCCATTGCTGACAAGGTTGGCGCCTACCTGTTCGTGGACATGGCTCACGTAGCCGGTCTGGTTGCTGCAGGCGTTTACCCGAACCCGGTTCCGTTTGCTGACGTAGTGACCACCACTACCCACAAAACCCTGCGCGGTCCACGTGGTGGCCTGATCCTGGCCAAAGCCAACGCCGACATCGAGAAGAAGCTGAACTCGGCCGTATTCCCGGGTTCGCAAGGTGGCCCGCTGGAGCACGTCATCGCCGCCAAGGCCGTGTGCTTCAAGGAAGCTCTGCAACCAGAGTTCAAGGCTTACCAGCAACAAGTCGTGAAAAACGCGCAAGCCATGGCATCGGTATTTATCGAGCGCGGTTTTGACGTGGTATCGGGCGGTACTGAAAACCACCTGTTCCTGCTGTCGCTGATCAAGCAAGACATCTCGGGTAAAGACGCTGACGCCGCACTGGGCAAAGCGTTCATCACCGTAAACAAAAACTCCGTACCGAACGATCCACGCTCCCCGTTCGTGACTTCGGGTCTGCGTTTCGGCACTCCGGCTGTTACCACTCGCGGCTTCAAAGTAGAAGAATGCCGTGAACTGGCGACCTGGATCTGCGACATCCTGGACAACATCACTGACGAAACCGTGATTGACGCTGTTCGCGAGAAAGTAAAAGCCATTTGCGCCAAGCTGCCGGTTTACGGCAACTGAGTGTAAACAGCTGAACAAAAAGCCCGGCCATGTGCCGTAATGCTGTTCACTTAAGCGATCTCTAACTCTGTGGGCGCGGCGGTGCGACGGTTCGACTTGCTCGCGATGGTCGTAAACGATGACGCGTATTTACTGAGTAAATGCGTCGCTCTGAAGACCATCGCGAGCAAGCTCGCTCCCACAATTGAGTAGCGTTGCTCTATAAATGAACAGCATTACGGCCATGTGCCGGGCTTTTTTGTGGGCGCTTACTTGCAAGTCGCCTGCCCCGGCGACAACAGATCAAAAGCCCTCACTCAGGCCCCAAGCCGGGCAAAACCCTCACGGATCTTGGCCTCAGGCAAATCATCGGCAATAAACACCATCACGCTTTCACGCGACTCACCTTCAGCCCATTCAGTGTCCCAATCAAAGCCATACAGCTTGAGCACGCCCTGGAACACCAGCCTGCGATCTTCGCCCGCAATGCTCAGCACGCCTTTGTAGCGCAGTAACTGTTTGCCGTGATCTTCGAGCAGCTCATTCATAAATGCGCTGAGGCTGTCGATATCCAGTGGCGTGTCGGTGCGCAGTACCAGGCTGGTGATGCGGTCAATGGACGCCGCAGGCTGCACCGGGCGCAAGCTCAGGCCGCCACCCAGGTCTGCGTTGAGGTTAAACCCGCGTACATCCAGCAGCTCGGCCAGATCAATCTTGCCGTGCTCGACCACGCTAATCGGCGCGCGGCAGTTGATGCGGGTCAGGCGCTCGCACAGGGCATCAAAAGTGGCGTCGTCCACCAGGTCGCGCTTGCTCACCAGCAGGCGGTCGGCAAAGCCGATTTGCGCCTGGGCAATGGTCTGGCTCAGGTGTACATCGGCGTGGGCCGCGTCCACCAGGGTGATGATGCCGTCCAGCAGATAACGCTCGCGCAGTTCTTCGTCGATAAAAAAGGTTTGTGCCACAGGCGCAGGGTCCGCCAGGCCAGTGCATTCGATCACCAGCCGGTCGAAGGCAATTTCGCCGCTGTCCAGGCGCTCAAGCAACAGGTACAACGCCTTGGTCAGGTCGGTGTGGATGGTGCAGCACACGCAACCATTGGACAGGGTCATCACTTGCACCGGCTCGTCGCCCAACAGCTGGGTGTCGATCCCGGCATCGCTGAATTCGTTTTCGATCACAGCGATTTTCAGCCCGTGCTCGGCCTTGAGCAGATGGCGCAACAAGGTGGTTTTGCCGGCACCGAGAAACCCGCTGAGGATGGTGACGGGGATTGGAGGGGACATGCACAAATCTCCTTGAAAATGACGCAAAACAAATGTGGGAGCGGGCTTGACCACGATGGCATTAAATCGCTCAGTCATACCGAGCCGATGCCATCGCGGGCAAGCCCGCTCCCACAATCAGATACCACTCGCCCTTAACGGGTTAACAGCACTTGGGCCCACCCTTGCCGCCGTAACGGGCCTCCTGGCGTTCGCGAAAGAACGCCTCGTAGGTCATGACCGGCTTGTCCGGGTGTTTGGTTTGCATATGCTCGACGTAGTTGTCGTAGTCGGGCATGCCGACCATCAGGCGCGCGGCCTGACCGAGGTATTTACCGAGGCGACTCAGGTCATTGAACATGGCTGCAATCCTCTGTTAAGCGTCTGGAACGGTTTGGTACGGCGACTCTTTATCCGTACGCTCTTTACGACCCCAGGCCGCTGCACCCACTTTTACCGCATAGAACAGAATGCTGAACACCACGAACAGGAACAGCACGGTCAGACCGGCGTTGGTGTAGGCATTGATGATCACGTGCTGCATCTGGTCGATGTTTTTCGCCGGGGCAATCACCTGACCCGCTTCCAGGGCCGTACTGTATTTGTTGGCCAGCGCCAGGAAGCCGACCGCCGGGTTGGCGTCGAACAGCTTGATAAAGCCTGCGTAGGTGGTGCAGATCAGCAACCAGACCGCCGGGGTCATGGTTACCCAGATGTAGCGCTGGCGCTTCATTTTGATCAGCACAACGGTCGCCAGCATCAGCGCGATACCCGCCAGCATCTGGTTAGAGATGCCGAACAGCGGCCACAAGGTGTTGATGCCGCCCAGAGGGTCGATCACACCCTGGTACAGCAGGTAACCCCACATTGCCACACACAGACCGGTTGCCAGCAAGTTGGCGCCCCAGGACTCGGTACGCTTGAGTGCAGGCACAAAGCTGCCGAGCAAGTCTTGCAGCATAAAGCGACCGGCACGGGTACCGGCGTCAACGGCCGTCAGGATGAACAGGGCCTCAAACAAAATGGCGAAGTGATACCAGAACGCCATGGTGTTTTCGCCCGGCAGCACGTTGTGCAGGATCTGGGCGATACCCACAGCCAGTGTCGGCGCACCGCCGGCGCGGGCCAGGACGGTGGTTTCACCGATGTCATGGGCCAATGCTGTCAGTGCATCCGGAGTAATTGCAAAACCCCAGCTGCTAACGGTTTGCGCAACAGTCACCACATCACCGCCGACGATGGCCGCCGGGCTGTTCATGGCGAAGTACACACCCGGCTCGATGACCGAAGCGGCAACCATTGCCATGATGGCCACGAAGGACTCCATCAACATCGCGCCGTAGCCGATGTAACGGGAGTTGCATTCGTTATCCAGCAGCTTGGGTGTAGTACCCGAGGCAATCAGTGCGTGGAAACCCGACACCGCGCCGCAGGCAATAGTGATGAACAGGAACGGAAACAGACCGCCTTTCCACACAGGGCCGGTGCCGTCGGTGAACTGGGTCAGTGCCGGCATTTTCAGCTCGGGCATGGTGACCAGAATGCCGATGGCCAGGGCCACGATGGTGCCGATCTTGAGGAATGTCGACAGATAGTCACGTGGTGCCAGTACCAGCCAAACCGGCAGTACCGCTGCCACAAAGCCGTAACCGATCAGCATCCAGGTGATTTGCGTACCGGTGAAGGTAAATACCGGGGCCCACTCCGGGCTGGCCGCAATCTGGCCCCCCAGCCAGATCGAACCGAGCAACAGCAGTACGCCGACGACCGAGATCTCACCAATACGACCCGGGCGGATGTAGCGCATGTAAATGCCCATGAACATCGCGATCGGGATGGTTGCCATCACCGTGAACATGCCCCAAGGGCTCTCGGCCAAGGCTTTGACCACGATCAGCGCCAGCACCGCAAGGATGATGATCATGATCAGGAAGCAGCCAAACAGCGCGATGGTGCCAGGCACCTTGCCCATTTCCTCGCGCACCATATCGCCCAAAGAGCGACCGTTGCGGCGGGTGGACATGAACAGAACCATAAAGTCCTGCACCGCGCCGGCCAGCACCACACCGGCGATCAGCCAGAGTGTGCCCGGCAGGTAGCCCATTTGCGCGGCCAGGACCGGCCCGACCAGAGGCCCGGCGCCAGCAATGGCGGCAAAGTGGTGACCAAAAAGAATGTGTTTGTTGGTTGGCACGTAGTCCAGACCGTCGTTATTGACCACCGCCGGTGTTGCACGCAGTGGGTCCAGCTGCATCACTTTAGTAGCGATAAACAAACTGTAATAACGATAAGCAACCAGATAGATGGCAACAGCTGCCACTACGATCCACAAGGCGTTGATCGCCTCGCCTCGACGCAAGGCCACTACGCCCAAGGCGCAGGCTCCTACAATTGCCAGCACCAGCCACGGGATGTGGCGTAGCAGGCTATTTTTATTATTCATTTTTATATTCCGGCCAGTTGGACAAGAAGGTTTGCCCCCGGAGTTTAGCGCTACCAGCTCTAAAGGCCACCCCCTGGCGTTGATCTAGAGCCTTCTTTTGCGGATTTGTGCTGGCCGGACCAGGTCATTATTCGAACAGCGCATCCAGCGCCTGCTCCAGGCGGGTCACACCAATAACCTGCAAACCTGGCGGAGATTCTTTCGGGGCATTGCCTTTGGGCACGATGGCGCGTTTGAAGCCGTGCTTGGCCGCTTCTTTAAGCCGCTCCTGACCGCTTGGCACGGGGCGTACTTCGCCAGACAGGCCGACTTCGCCGAACACCAGCAGGTCATGGGGCAGCGGCCGGTTGCGCAGGCTGGACATCACGGCCGCCATCAACGCCAGGTCTGATGCGGTCTCCAACACTTTGACTCCGCCCACAACGTTGAGGAACACGTCCTGATCGTGAGTGGGAATACCACCGTGGCGGTGCAGGACCGCCAGCAACATGGCCAGGCGATTCTGGTCCAGGCCCAGGGTCACACGACGCGGGTTGGACATATGGCTGTCATCCACCAGTGCCTGCACTTCCACCAGCATGGGCCGGGTGCCTTCCCAAGTGGCCATGACCACACTGCCCGGCACTTCTTCCTGAGCGCGAGTAAGAAAAATCGCAGACGGGTTGGAGACTTCTTTCAAGCCTTTGTCGGTCATACCAAACACGCCCAGCTCGTTGACCGCGCCGAAGCGGTTTTTCACCGCCCGCAGCAAACGCAAACGGCCATCGGACTCACCCTCGAAATACAACACGGTATCCACCATGTGCTCCAGCACCCGGGGGCCGGCCAGCGCCCCCTCTTTGGTCACGTGGCCCACCAGGAAAATCGCCGTGCCGCTGGACTTGGCATAACGCACCAGCAATGCCGCGCTCTCGCGCACTTGCGACACGCCGCCCGGGGCCGATTGCAGCTGTTCGGTGAAGATGGTCTGGATCGAGTCGATCACCATGACCTTGGGTTTTTCCAGCTTGGCGGTGGCGATGATGCTTTCGATGCAGGTTTCGGTCATCACCTTGAGTTGATCCTGCGGCAGCCCCAGGCGCCGGGCGCGCATGGCCACTTGCTGCTGGGATTCCTCACCGGTGACATACAGCGCAGGCATGCGCGTGGCCATATGACACAGGGTTTGCAGCAGGATCGTCGACTTGCCGATGCCCGGGTCGCCGCCGATCAGCACCACTGAGCCATCAACCAGACCGCCACCGAGCACCCGGTCAAGCTCGCCGGAGGCGGTGGAGAAACGTGGGATTTCAGCGATGCTGACTTCGGCCAGGGTCTTGATCTGCGCCTGTTGCCCGGTCCAGCCGGTACGGGCACTGGGTGGCGCGGCCGCCCCGCTTTCTACAATGGTTTCGACCAGGGTGTTCCAGACGCCACACTCGCCACACTGCCCGGCCCACTTGGGAAAGGTTGCGCCGCACTCGGTGCAGCCGTAAATGCGCTTGGGCTTGGCCATCTGAACTCCACGGAAAAACCGCGATGATAGCCCACCCGGCCGTGATCAGCGCGACACTGGCATGCGGATTTCGCCATTGGCCAGCCGAGCGGCACTGTTACCCGATGCATCTTCGGCATTCAGGTCCGCGCCTTTGCCGGACAAGTCATTGAGCAACTCGACCCGCTTGAACAGGCCCGCGTACATCGCTGCAGTTTGCCCCGCGCCGTTACGCTGGTCGGGGTTGCAGTCGGTGGCGAGCAAACGGCGGGCGATCATGAGTTCGCCCTTGAAAATGGCGCCCATCAGGGCGGTGTTGCCGCGGTGGTCTTGCACACAGGCATTGGCGCCGGCCTTGAGCAAATGCTCAACCGCCTCGCCCTGACCGTTGTAGGCCGCAAGGATTAACGCGGTATAGCCTTTGTTGTCCTGGATATCGAGCCCGTAGTGCGACTCGATAAAGGTATCGAGCATCGCCACGTCACCGCGACGGGCGGCGTCGAAATAATGATTCTGGAGCTGTGTTTGCACATCCGGCTCTTCGGCGAGACAGGTGCCGCTGGCAAGCAGCAAGGCCAGGGAAATAAACATACGCATTGTGGATAACCTGCAATTGCTCGCTTGAATCAAAAGCCCCTCACCCGGGCCCTTTCCTGAAGGGAGAAGGCCCGGGTGAAGGCCGGAGGTTAATCCACCAGTTTCGAAGCCAGTGCCTTGACCCGCGCCAGGTCACCCTTGGCCACTTTGGTCACGCCTGTGCCGTACTCTGGATCGGCCTTGTAGAGGAACGACAGGATGATGTGCTTGCTTTCATCGTCTGTTGTCGCCAGTGAGCCACCGAAGTTTTCAATCAGGTCCTGACGCTCTTTCTTGCTGAATGAGCGGTACAAATCACCGGCCTGCTTAAAGTTCTGCTCACGCTGAATCTTCGCCTGCTGGGTGCTGCCCGACAGCGGCGTTTCGATGTAGCGCGCGGCTTGCGGCTCTTCACGCGGCATCAAGCGGCTCGGCTGGTAGTTCACACCACTGCTGGTGTGGCCGATGTTCATCGCACCGTCCTGATTGCCATTGTTCACCGCAACACGCGGCGCGTTGATCGGCAATTGCAGGGCGTTGGCACCCAGGCGGTACATCTGGGTATCGGCATACGAGAACACCCGACCTTGCAGCAAGCGATCTTCGGACGGCTCGATACCCGGTACCAGGTTGGCCGGGGCCATGGCGACCTGCTCGGTTTCCTGGAAGACGTTGGCCGGATTGCGGTTCAGGACCATTTGCCCGACTTTGCGCTCAGGCACGCCCGGCCAGATTTTGGTGGCGTCCAGCGGGTCAAAATCAAACGACTTCAGGTCTTCAGGCTTGAGCACTTGCACATACAGGTCCCACTTGGGGAAATCGCCCTTGTTGATGTGAGTGACCAGATCGTTAGTCATGTGGCTGTAGTCCTGGCCCTGAACCTGAGTCACTTGTTTCGGGTCAAGGTTGTGCAGCCCCTGAAGGCTCTTCCAGTGGAACTTCACATAACGTACATCGCCCTTGGCATTTACCAGTTTGTAGGCGTGTACGCCGTTACCGTCCATCTCGCGGTAGCTGGCCGGGGTACCTGCGTTGGAGTACAGCTCGGTCAAGGTGCGCGTGGCTTCCGGCACGTGGGAGAAGAAGTCGAACCGGCGCGAGTCGTCGTCAAGGTTGGTACGCGGATCGGGTTTGAACGCGTGAACCATGTCCGGGAACTTGATCGCGTCACGAATAAAGAACGTCGGGAAGTTGTTGCCCACCAGGTCCCAGTTACCGTCAGCGGTGTAGAACTTGGTGGCAAAGCCGCGCGGGTCACGCAGGGTTTCTGGCGAATGGGTGCCATGCACCACGGCCGAAAACCGCACAAATACCGGGGTGGTTTCGCCTGCAGCGAACACACGGGCTTTGGTCAGGTCGCTCAGGTCATTGGTGACGGTAAACGTGCCGTGCGCACCGGTACCGCGAGCATGCACGACCCGCTCCGGAATACGCTCACGGTCAAAACGCTGAAGCTTTTGCAGCAACTGCACGTCCTGCAACAAGACCGGGCCGTTGGCCCCTGCCGTCTGAGAGTTCTGGTTATCACCGACAGCCGCACCGTTATCGCGGGTCAGGGTTGCGGCGTGGACCGAAACCGAAAGCAGGCTGGCGCTTAAAACACACAGCAGGCGGCGCTGTGAAGCCAGGCCGAAGCCCAGGGAGGTGGTCATGCGTATGTCCTCTGGTTATTGGATGCGCGTAGCAGCGCTGACCAGAGGCTAGAGGCCTGCGGGGCAAACTCTAAATAGAAAGGTCTCAAGCCGGCCATTGAAAAAAAGGTCTGGCATTGGGGTAATCAATCGCGTATTTGGCGCCACTTGCAGGGCAGTAGAAAACTTATGGTCATTGATCAGGTCGATTACTGAACATATGCAAACAGCGGCGCAGGCATGATCTGCCATGCTGAATTACACTGCACCCACCAACCTCATCTGTAACAAGGAATATCCAATGGGCGTGATAAGTGAGTTCAAGGCCTTCGCGGTCAAAGGGAACGTGGTCGATATGGCCGTCGGTATCATCATCGGCGCGGCATTTGGCAAAATCGTTTCGTCCTTTGTGGGTGACGTTGTCATGCCACCGCTTGGGTTGTTGATTGGCGGTGTGGACTTCAGTGACCTGGCCATTACGCTTAAAGCGGCCGTTGGCGATGCGCCAGCTGTGGTCGTGGCCTACGGTAAATTCATCCAGAGCGTGATCGATTTCGTCATCGTCGCGTTTGCCATTTTTATGGGTGTAAAGGCAATCAACCGTCTCAAGCGTGAAGAGGCCGTCGCCCCGAGTGCTCCGCCACTGCCGTCCAAAGAAGAAGAACTTTTGGGCGAAATCCGCGACCTGCTCAAAGTGCAAAACAACCGGCCATAATTGTCCGGCATAAATAACGGCGCCCCAGGGCGCCGTTATTTATTCTATGCCGCACGACATACAAAACTCACACTACCAGTAATTCTCAACTGCGACTTGCCCTGGCCGGCGGCTCAGGCTCAGTTGCATATCCCGCGTCTTGAGCAACTTGCGTGTGTCATCAATCATTTGCGGGTTTCCGCACAACATGACCCGTGAATGTTCGGCTGTCAGCTCTATACCCGCCGCCTGTTCAAGTTCGCCACTTTCAATCAGCGTGGTAATGCGCGCGTTCAATGCGCCGGGTACTCGCTCCCGGGTGACGATCGGTACATACACAAACTTGTGCGCATATTCGGCCAGGTACTCACGCGAACATAACCCGGCGATCAGGTCCTGATAGGCCAGCTCCCGTGCTTCCCTTGCACTGTAAACCAGCACAATACGCTCGAACTTTTCCCACACTTCAAAATCCTGCAGGATCGACAAAAACGGCGCGATGCCGGTCCCTGTCGCAAGCAACCACAGGTCACGCCCGTCGACAAAACGGTCCAGGGTCAAAAAACCGAACGCCTGGCGCTCTACCATCAAGTTGTCGCCTACTTGCAAGCGACTGAGCTCACTGGTGAATTCTCCGCCCGGCACCACAATCGAAAAAAACTCCAGAAACTCGTCATGGGGCGACGAAACCATGGAATAAGCGCGCCACACCGTGCTGCCGTCGGCCTTGGTCACCCCCAGCCTGGCAAATTGACCCGCGCGAAAACGAAAACCTGCGTCGCGGGTGGTGCGCAATGTAAACAGGCTGGGGGTCAGGGGGGTGACATCGGTCAGCGTCTGCTGGGTGAATTTTTCTGCGCTGGCAGTCATGGGACACTCCAATGGCGAATGGCCCTAGTGTCGCGCAAAGAGCCCCGGAGAAACACCGATGGTTTGTGGTGGCTTTGCGGCAGACTGTCGCCCTGCAAATGCGGGCCCAAAACGCAATAACTGTAATAGTTAATGCAAATAGTTCCGACACAGCCACTATTTACAAATGCATAACCGCTATATAGACGCGACCAAAAAGTCCAATCAAACACACTCTTAATATGATCTTCTGCATATTTAAGCAATCGCCCCACCGCCCATAGATAATATTTACTTATTAAGTATTTAGTATTATTTGAAGTGGCAACTAAAATTATCTACTAGGATACCCGCAACTCCCCCAGTAACTTCAAGGTCGCAGGAGCGCCTCATGACCGCTCACCATACAATCAGCTTCAACCAGTACGTTGCTTGCAGTAGCGAGACAGAGTTACGTTCCTACACACTCAAACGGATAGAAGGCTATGGCTTCGACTATTTCTTTTTCCGAATGATTCCTAGGCTCGGAAATGTCGTAACGCACAGCAAGGTAATAACAAACTATCCAAAAGATTACATTGAGCGGTATGAGAAAGGCCCTTCGTCGAAAGCAAACCCGCTCGTGGCTCACTGCCAGCTTTCTATCGTGCCTATCATTTGGAGCCCCTACGTTTTTCGTGAAGTTCCAGAGTTGTGGAAAGCGGCACAAACCTGTGGGCTGACCTATGGGTGGTCGCAATCGGTCCACGACCCCAATGGCGTTGTAAGCATGTTGAGCCTTGCCAGGAAAGATCCCCCTCTCACCGAAAATGAGTTCGCGGACAAAGTCGCCAACGTCTTGTGGCTATGCAACCAGCTGCACGCTGCCATGCTCGAACGCACCCACCTGCGCCACAATCTGGAGATCCATATCACCCGCTTGTCCTGCCGGGAGATCGAAATCCTGAAGTGGACAGCCGAAGGCAAAATAGCCGCCGACATTGGTACGATCCTGAGCCTGAGCACCCGCACCGTGAACTTTCATATCAGCAGTGCCATCAGAAAGCTGGGGGCGAACAACAAGACGTCTGCTGTGGTCATGGCGGCCAAGTCCGGCCTGCTGTAAGCCGGCACTGCCACGTGCCGGACAAACGCATCAGGTAATCTGCTGCAAAAAAAAGTAAAATCACGCCCACCTGTAAAACCCACGGATTCCTCTGTTAGCCAGGCCCCCCTCAAGGGCCGGGCCATGCAGTTGCCGATTCCTCAGAGTTTGTATAAATGCCTGTGCTAGAAAGCCCCTTCGCCCAACTTCGCCTGATCCGCCAACCCGAGCAGCAGAACGAGCCCTTGCAGGCCTTCGATGCGGCGGATGAGTATTTGCTTAATCACTTGGCCGAACAGGCGCTGCCCGCGAACAGCCGGGTGCTGGTGCTCAATGACAGTTTTGGTGCCCTGGCCGTCAGCCTGGTCGGCACCCAGCGTGTCACCAGCAGCAGCGACTCCTTCCTCGCCCTGCAGGCGCTGGAAAAAAACCTGACGCTCAATGGCCATGCTTACGATGCAGTTTCGATCATCCCTGCCAGCGAACCGTTGGTCGGCCCCTTCGACTGCGTACTGATCCGCGTGCCCAAAACCCTGGCGTTGCTCGAAGAGCAGCTTATCCGCCTGCAGGGCCAGTTGGCGCCGGGCGCGCAGGTGATCGCAGCTGCCATGGTCAAACACTTGCCACGTGCCGCAGGTGATCTGCTGGAGCGTTACATCGGCCCGGTACAAGCTTCGCTGGCGGTAAAAAAGGCTCGCCTGCTGATTGCAACGCCGCAGGCCCTGGGGCCATTTACCTCCCCGTACCCTTCGCGCTACCGCCTGGACAAGCCCGCCATCGAGCTGCTCAACCACGCCAACGTGTTTTGCCGCGAAGACCTGGATATCGGCACCCGGGCATTCCTGCCTCACCTGCCAGCAAACCTGGGGTCGGCACGGGTTGCAGACCTGGGCTGCGGCAATGGGGTGCTGGCCATTGCCAGTGCGCTGAACAACCCGCAGGCGCAATACACTCTGGTTGATGAGTCCTTCATGGCGGTGCAGTCCGCCCGCGAGAACTGGCAGGCCGCGCTGGGTGATCGCGAGGTCATTGTGCGGGCCGATGACGGCCTGGCAAGCCAGGCGCCGGACTCTCTGGACGTGGTGCTGTGCAACCCGCCATTTCACCAGCAACAGGTGGTAGGGGACTTTCTGGCCTGGCGCATGTTCCAGCAGGCGCGTGAAGCGCTGGTGGTCGGCGGTGCGCTGTACATCGTGGGTAATCGCCATCTGGGTTACCACAGCAAGCTGGCCAAGCTGTTTCGCGGTGTCGAGCAAGTCGCCGCCACGCCAAAGTTCGTGATTCTCAAGGCGCGCAAGTAAGCACACCCAGCCCACACAATAAAAAACCCTCCGAAGAGGGTTTTTTATTGTCTGACCATCAGTGGGTTTTCATACCGGCCGCCGTCATGAACAGGCGAATCAGCCAGGCAAACACGCCCAGGCTCGCCACGCTGGCGGTCCAGATCACCAGCAGCCAGCCGATACGTTGCCATAACGGCTTCTTCTCGCACTCTTGCACGTCGTGTAGATAATCCTTGCCAGCCATGTTCAGGCCTCCTCTTGGGGAAAAGGCTGTGGCCCTCAGGCCACAGCGGCAGTTGCTACTAGTGATAACCGTCTTCGTGGGTGACCTTGCCGCGGAACACGTAGTAGCTCCAGAAGGTGTAACCCAGAATGAACGGGATGATGAACAAGGTGCCCACCAGCATGAAGCCCTGGCTTTGCGGCGGTGCAGCGGCTTCCCAGATCGAGATCGAAGGCGGGATGATGTTCGGCCACAGGCTGATACCCAGACCGCTGTAGCCCAGGAAGATCAGTACCAGGGTCAACAAAAACGGCGTGTAGTGAGCCTTGCGCGCTATCGCCTTGAGCAGACCGTACATCGTCACCAGCACCAGGATCGGAACCGGCAGGAACCAGAACAGGTTCGGCAGCGTGAACCAGCGCGCGGCAATGTCGGTGTGCGCCAGGGGTGTCCACAGGCTGACGATACCCATCAGCACCAGCACGGCCAGCGCCAGAGGGCGGCCCAGCTTGTGCATGCGCTCCTGCAGATGACCTTCGGTCTTCATGATCAGCCAGGTGCAGCCGAGCAACGCATAGGCCACGATCAGCGCGATGCCGCAGAACACGGTAAACGGCGACAGCCAGTCCAGCCCGCCCCCTGCGTATTCTCGATTAACCACCGGGATGCCATCAATGAAGGCCCCCAGCGCCACGCCCTGAAAGAAAGTGGCCACGAGCGAGCCGCCAATGAAGGACTTGTCCCAGATATGGCGTTTTTCCGGCCGCGCCTTGAAGCGGAACTCAAAGGCCACGCCGCGAAAGATCAAACCCATCAGCATCAGCATCAGGGGCAGGTACAGCGCCGACAACACCACCGAATAGGCCAGCGGGAAGGCGCCAAACAACGCCGCACCACCCAGTACCAGCCAGGTTTCGTTGCCGTCCCAGACGGGAGCAACCGTGTTCATCATCACATCGCGGTCACTCTCGCCCTTGATAAAGGGGAAGAGGATGCCGATCCCGAGATCGAAACCATCCATGACCACGTACATCATGATCCCGAAGATGATGATGATTGCCCAGATAAGTGGCAGATCAATACCCATGACTCAATTCCCCTTAGTCAGGCTGTCGCTGTGGCCTTCATCTGTACCCTCATGGGCAGCAGACAGAGGACGGGCAGGCGTGCGTTGCTGGCCTGGGCCACCGTGGGTGTCGTCATCGCCTTCGTGAGTGATCGGGCCCTTGCGTACCAGACGCATCATGTAGCCCAGGCCCACACCGAACAGCGAGAAATACACCACTACAAACATGACCAGCGTGATGCTCATTTGCATGACGCTGTGATTGGACGAGGCATCCGCAGTGCGCATCAGCCCGTAGACCACCCACGGCTGGCGACCGATCTCGGTGGTGAACCAGCCTGCCAGAATCGCGATCAGGCCGGACGGCCCCATCCACAGCACCATACGCAAGAACAAGCGGTTTTCGTACAGGGTGCCGCGTTTGCGCAGCCACAGGCTCCACAGGCCGATAAAGATCATCAGCATGCCCAGCGCCACCATGATGCGGAAGGTAAAGAACACGATGGTCGAGTTCGGACGATCCGCTGCCGGGAAGTCCTTCAGGGCCGGAATTTGCTTGTCCAGGCTATGGGTCAGGATCAGGCTTCCCAAGTAAGGAACTTGAATCTTGTAGTCCGTGGTTTCGGTCTTCATGTTCGGGATGCCAAACAGAATCAGCGGCGTGGCCTCACCGGGTTTGTTCTCCCAGTGACCTTCCATGGCCGCGATTTTTGCTGGCTGATACTCAAGGGTGTTCAAACCGTGGGCATCGCCGATCAGCGCCTGTACCGGCGCAACCACCAAAGCCATCCACATCGCCATCGAGAACATGCGGCGAATGGCCGGCGTGTTACGACCGCGCAGCAAGTGCCAGGCCGCCGAAGCGCCGACAAAAAATGCCGTGGCCACAAAGGCCGCCGTGGCCATGTGCGCCAGACGGTAAGGGAATGACGGGTTGAAAATCACCGCCAGCCAGTCCACCGGAATCACCCTGCCATCAATGATTTCGAAGCCCTGCGGGGTTTGCATCCAGCTGTTGGACGCCAGGATCCAGAAGGTCGAGACCAACGTCCCCAGGGCTACCATTGCGGTCGAGAAGAAATGCATCCCGCGACCGACGCGGTTCCAGCCAAACAGCATCACGCCCAGAAAACCTGCTTCAAGGAAAAATGCGGTCAGTACTTCATAGGTCAGCAGCGGCCCGGTAACAGCCCCGGCAAAGTCCGAAAACCTCGACCAGTTCGTACCGAACTGATAGGCCATGACCAGGCCCGACACCACGCCCATCCCAAAGTTGACGGCGAATATCTTCGACCAAAAGTGGTACAGGTCGCGGTACGTATCGTCACGGGTTTTCAGCCACATCCCTTCGAGCACCATCAAATAACTGGCGAGACCGATGGTAATGGCGGGAAAAATGATGTGAAACGATATGGTAAACGCGAACTGGATTCGGGCGAGATCGAGAGCCTCCAAACCGAACATAAGTCTTCCTCTATCAGGTATCAGGTCGTTGAGGACACAAGCATCGCGCCTGTATCCAACTACCCCCGCAGGCCATGGCCACAGCGAATCGAGCTTCGCTCTTTTAACCACAACGCAAAGGGTTCTGGCCGGCTGGCCATCCAGAAAACCTCTTGGAGGTCTTGATCTGGATCAAGCATGGATGAAAGAGTAGTCCATTCCTGACACACGGCTAATGTGGTTTGTTGTCGCGTGACACGATGCCTCAGGCCTTGATATAGACCGTTGCAAGAACAGCAAGGAATCGCCCAAAGCAGATTTTCAGTCGGGGTTTGGGTGACCGGAAACCTTCATGTTCCGGGTCATCAATTGTTACAGAATAATGATAATCTCGAGCCCCCTGTCCTCGGCCACTCTTCCTCCAAATGACCAGCCAGCCCCTCCTGCTACGCCATCACCGGCCATTTGTGGCCTTCTGGTTTGCCCGCATCTTCACCGCCAGTGCGTTTCAGATGCTGACCGTGGCCATTGGCTGGAACCTCTACCAGCTCACCGGCAATGTAATGGACCTGGGTTGGGTCGGCTTGATTGAGTTCGCGCCGCGCCTGCTGTTCATGCTGCACACCGGGCATGTGGCCGACCGCTATGACCGGCGCCGGGTGGCGGCCCTCTGCCAGTCGCTGCAGGCGATGATTGCCCTGATACTGGCCATCAGCAGTGCAAGCGATCACATCACCCGGGAAATGATCTTTATCCTGGCCTTTGTGCTGGGCGCCGCCCGCTCCTTCGAGATGCCCGCCACCCAGGCGCTGCTGCCTTCGATCGTTCCGGTTGAACTGTTCCCGCGCGCAGTGGCGGCCGCACAAGCGGCGCAGCAGTCAGCCACCATCGTCGCGCCGGCGTTTGGCGGGTTGCTGTATGCGTTTGGCAGTGTGTGGGTGTATGGCCCGAGCGTAGCGCTGTATCTGATAGCCGCATTGCTGATGAGCACCCTGCCCGCCCGTCAGTTGCCGTTGAACAAGGGCAAGGCGACGCTGAACTCGTTACTGGCAGGCATTCGCTTTATCCGCAGCCGCCCTGATGTCCTGGGGGCCATCTCCCTTGACCTGTTTGCGGTACTGCTGGGCGGCGCCACGGCGTTGCTGCCGGTGTTTGCCAAAGACATCCTGCTCACCGGCCCCTGGGGCCTGGGCATGTTGCGCTCGGCACCGGCGGTCGGTGCCTTGCTGATGTCGCTGTGGCTGGCCAGGTTCCCGGTGGAGCGCAAGGTCGGGCGCGTCATGTTTACCGCCGTGGGGCTATTCGGGGTCGCGACCATCGCGTTCGGCCTGTCGACCTCTTTCTGGTTTTCCATGGCGGTGCTGGTGGTACTCGGGGCAGCGGACATGATCAGCATGGTGATCCGCGCTTCATTCGTGCAGCTTGAGACCCCGGATGAAATGCGCGGCCGGGTCAGTGCGGTTAACGGCTTATTTATTGGCGCATCCAATCAACTGGGCGAATTCGAATCCGGCGCCACCGCCCATTGGCTAGGCACCGTGCCTGCCGTGGTGCTGGGCGGGGTCGGCACGCTGGTCGTTACGGGGCTGTGGATAAAACTGTTCCCCGGCCTGGCCAATCGCGACCGGATGGTGGAAGAAAAGCCTTAACTACACACCCTGTGGGAGCGGGCTTGCTCGCGATGAGATCGCTGCGGTGTTCAGGCCTAAGGCGCAGCTCCCATCGCGAGCAAGCCCGTTCCGACAACAGCTCTCACTTTATATAGAGCTGTGCACCCATCCGGTTGTGCGGTGGCACCAGCGAGGTGTTACTGAACTCGAAGCTGCCGCCGTCCTTGTTACCCAGGTCAAAGGTATAGAGGTGCCCCACAGTGGTGCCCGCACCGTTACAGGCCACCAGCCCCTCGCCCTGGTTGCAAACCGGGGCTCGCACGCCGTCCACTTCCTGGCCATCCAGGGTGACATTGGGCTGGCCGCCATAACCTCGCTCCAGCACGTAAACCTTGATATCGGGGCCGTTATGGTCACACCGGGTTTGCTTGCGGCCGTCCGACACATCCTCTACAGCGCAGGTAACAGACGCCACTTTGAGTATCTCGACAGCGCTCAAAGGTAACGCGGGCGCAGCATGGGCAGCGGCACTGATCATAAAGCCGACACAGGCACAAACTGCTTTGATGGTGTGATTCATAGATCCCTCCGAAAACTGGCACGCAGTATGCCTTCTGTCTCAAGGTTACAAAACATGGCCCCGCCGGGTAACCAAAGCAGCCATATGTACGAGCTGCTGGTATGATGCGCGGCTTTTTCCGACAGACAGAAATTCTTCAGGCGATCCGCGTCTGTGCTTTGCTGTTGAAAACGATTTAATCACGGCGCATTTGGCGCCACGGGGACTGGCATGCTGGAAAGGCTGTTTCAACTCAAAGCACACAACACCAATGTGCGTACCGAGATTCTTGCGGGTATCACCACCTTCCTGGCGATGGCCTACATCCTGTTCGTAAACCCGAGCATCCTCGGTGAAACGGGCATGGACAAAGGCGCCGTGTTTGTCGCCACCTGCCTGGCGGCGGCCATCGGCTCGGCAACCATGGGCATCATCGCCAACTACCCGATTGCACTGGCACCGGGCATGGGCTTGAACGCCTTCTTCACCTACACCGTGGTGCTGCACATGGGCCACACCTGGCAGGTAGCGCTGGGCGCGGTGTTCATCTCGGCGGTGCTGTTCTTCCTGCTGTCGATCTTCCGCATCCGCGAATGGATCATCAACAGCATCCCGCTGCCGCTGCGTTCGGCCATTGCAGCCGGTATCGGCCTGTTCCTGGCGCTGATCGCCCTGGGTAACGCCGGCATCGTGGTTGCCAACAAGGCGACCTTGGTGGGCATGGGCGACCTGGCCCAACCGAAAGTGATCCTGGCGTCCCTGGGGTTTGCCCTGATTGTTGCCCTTGAGGCAATGAAAGTGCGCGGTGCAGTGCTGATCGGCATTCTGGCCGTGACCCTTGCTTCCATTGCCATGGGCGTGACCGAGTTCGGTGGCGTGATGTCGATGCCGCCTTCCCTGGCCCCGACCTTCCTGCAACTGGATATCAAAGGCGCGCTGGACATCGGCCTGATCAGTGTGATCTTCGCCTTCCTGTTCGTTGACCTGTTTGACAACTCCGGCACCCTGATTGGCGTCGCCAAGCGCGCCGGCCTGATGGGTAAAGACGGGCACATGCCAAAAATGGGCCGCGCCCTGATTGCTGACAGCACCGCGGCCATGGCCGGTTCGCTGCTGGGCACCTCGACCACCACCAGCTACATCGAGTCGGCAGCAGGCGTAAGCGCCGGTGGCCGTACCGGCCTGACCGCCATCGTGGTCGGCATCATGTTCCTGCTGGCGTTGTTTTTCTCGCCACTGGCCGCCAGCGTTCCGGCCTTCGCCACTGCACCTGCACTGATGTTCGTAGCCGTATTGATGATGAGTGGCCTGGCCGAAATCGAGTGGGACGACATCACTGTTGCCGCACCGGTGGTCATCACCGCGCTGGCCATGCCGTTCACCTACTCCATCGCCAACGGCATTGCCTTCGGCTTTATTTCCTGGACCGTGATCAAGCTGCTGTCGGGCCGCGCCCGTGAGCTGAATGCACCGCTGATCATTCTGTCGATCCTGTTTGTGGTCAAGCTAGGTTGGTTTGCAGCATGAGTGCATTGCCGTTTGATTCTGCTACCTACGCCGTTGAACTTGAGGCCAAGGCCAATCGTCTGCGCGAGCTGCTGGCGCCTTTCGATGCGCCCGAGCCGCAGGTGTTCGATTCGCCTCTGAAACACTTCCGTCTGCGGACCGAGTTCCGCCTGTGGCGCGAAGGGGGCGAGCGTCACTACGCCATGTTCGCGCAGGACGACAAGCGCACGCCGATCCTGATCGAAGAGTTCCCGATTGCCAGCCTGCGCATCAATCAACTGATGCCCCAGCTCAAGGCCGCCTGGAAAGCCAGCTCAGCCTTGAGCCACAAGCTGTTCCAGGTGGAGTTCCAGACCACTCTGGCAGGCGATGCGATGGTCACTCTGTGCTATCACCGCCCGCTGGACGAACACTGGCAAAACGCTGCCGAGCAGCTGGCCAAAGACCTGGACATCAGCGTGATTGGCCGTTCCAAAGGCAAGCGCGTGGTGATCGGCCGCGATTACGTGGTCGAAAAGCTGGAAGTCGCGGGTCGCACCTTCACTTATCAACAGCCTGAAGGCGCGTTCACCCAGCCAAACGGCACGGTCAACCAGAAAATGCTCAATTGGGCATACGAAGCGTTGGGCGAGCGTGCGGATGATTTGCTGGAGCTGTATTGCGGCAACGGCAACTTCACCCTGCCGCTGGCCACCCGTGTACGCAAAGTGCTGGCCACCGAAATCAGCAAGACCTCGGTCTACGCCGCGCTGAACAACCTGCGCGACAACGCTGTGGATAACGTCACGCTGGTACGTTTGTCGGCCGAAGAGCTGACCGAAGCCCTGAACGAAGTGCGTCCGTTCCGTCGCTTGCAGGGCATTGACCTGAAAAGCTACGACTTCGGCAGCGTTTTCGTCGACCCGCCACGCGCGGGGATGGACCCGGACACCTGCGAGCTGACCCGCCGTTTCGACAACATCCTGTACATCTCGTGCAACCCGCTGACATTGGCCGAGAACATCGCCCAACTGCACGACACTCACCGTATTGAGCGTTGCGCGGTGTTTGACCAGTTCCCGTGGACTCACCACATGGAATCGGGTGTGTTGCTGGTTCGTCGCTAGGCCTTGAGTCAAAAGCCCCTCACCCTCACCCTCTCCCCGAGGGTGAGGGGCTCTTCAAACTCACTGAAAATACCCCGCCACCTGCCGCAAATCTCCTTCGTTCAACAACCCCGCGTAATACTTGAGCTGCACCCGTGCCAGCAAATACGCATAGCGCGCCTCTGCCAAATCCCGCTTGGCACTGAACAACTGCTGCTCGGCATCCAGCACATCCAGATTGACCCGCTCGCCCCCGCCCACGCTTTTCTGCGTCGCCTGCACCAGTGCACCGGCGGACTCCACCGCCATTTCATAAGCCCGTACCTTGGCCGCCGCGCTGCTATTGAGGTTGTACTGCTTGCGCAAGTCCACCAGGGTGGTCGCCGTTTGCGCGTCCAGCTCGAACTGCGCCTGAGACAGTTGCCGCGCCGCCTGTCGGGTCGACGCCGACACCGAGCCCCCAGCAAACAAAGGCACGCTGAGCTGGATGCCCACGCTGTTGGTGTCGTACTTCTGGTTGTAGGTGCTTTCGGAGTCGGAACTGGTCTGACGGCTGCTGGCATACAGGCTGAGTTTGGGCAGATGCCCGGCCCGCTTGCGTTCCACCTCGTACTCGGCCGATACCAGCGCATGATGCTGCGACGCCAGTTCCGGGTTATTGGCCAACGCCAGCTCGCGCCAGCTTTCAAAGCGCCGGGGCTCCAGGGGCAGGATTGCAAAACGCGGCGCCAAGGGATCAAGCTGTTCTATTTGCAAAGGCTCGCCAAGCATCGCTTCCAGCTCACGCAGGGCAGCATCCTGATTGTCTTGCGCCTCGATCTCTTCAGCCACCGCCATGCTCAGGCGCGCCTGGGTTTCCAGCACGTCGGTTCGGGTGCCCTCTCCGCCCTTCAACATCCGTTGGTTGAGTTGTAAACGCTCGGCAAAGGCGCGCTTTTGCGCGCGGCTCAGCTCGATCCGTTCCTGCGCCAGCAATGCCTGACTGTAGGCACTGAGCAGACGCACCGCCAGATACTGGCTTTTGCTGCGAAAACGCTCATCGGAGAACAACGCCTGCGCAGCACCCTGCCGAAAGCGTGCGTACGCTTCATAGTCCAGCAGTGGCTGCTGCAAGGTCAGTGTGGCTGCGTAGCTACGGTAATCACGGTCGGTACGGGTACTGGCCTGGGTGACTTCGGACTCGTTGCGCGAGTTGTTGTAGTTCCATGACAAGGTCGGCAGCAACGCCGAACGGCCCAGGGCACGGTTCTCTTCCCCGGCCGCCCGTTCTTCAATGGCCGCCTGAAAGGTCGGATCGTTGCGGATTGCCAGATCGTAGGCCTCAAGCAAACCCAGCGCCTGCGCCGGGCCAGCCAAGAGCGCGCACATCAGCCATGCATATCGACGCACGCTCATTCCTCCACCAAGGCCATGTGGGTGCGGTCAAGCAACGGCTTGAACAGGTAATTGAGCATCGAGCGTTCGCCCGTGCGGACAAAGGCTTCCACCGGCATGCCGGGGCGGATCTGCAACCCGGCCAGTTGCGCCATGCCAGCTTCGCTGACTTGCGCACGCAGGGTGTAGTAAGGCTCGTCGGTGCGCTCATCGACCTGACGGTCCGCCGATACCAGCGTTACTTCACCTGCTACCCGAGGCGTGGTGCTTTGGCTAAAAGCCGAGAACATCAGTTCCACCGGCAAGCCGGGGTGAACCTTGTCGGCCAGCTCAACCGGTACCCGCGCCTCCACCAGCAGCACCTCACCCTGGGGCACGATTTCCATCAGTGCCTGGCCGGGCTTGATCACCCCGCCTTCGGTGAACACATCCAGGCCCACCACGATGCCCGCCACCGGGGCACGCAACTGGCTGTTGGCCAGTTCGAATTCGGCCGAAGCCAGACGATTGCGCAAGTCCTCGGTACGCACACGGGTGTCGGCCAGTTGAGTGCGCACTTCCTTCTGGTATTCCTCGGCCAGTTGCCGAATCTTCAGGCGCATTTCCAGCACTTGTCGCTGCAACTGGCCGATGCGGCCGTAGTCTTCGCTGATCGAACCCAGGATCTGAGCGTAAACCCGTTCAGTGTCCAGCAGGCGGTTGCGCGGGATATAGCCTTCGCGGGCCAGCTCACGCAGGCCTTGCAACTGTTCGGTCAGGGCCGTGCGTTGCAGCACCTTGCTGGACTGGGAATCTCGCACCCCGCGCAGCTGCGCCTCGGCGCCGGCAATGCTTTCATCCACACCTTGCTGGTCCAGCAGCAAGGCTTTGCGCCGACTGTCGAACAGTTGCTGCTGCAAGGCGAGGCTGGAAGCCACTTCCGGCTCGGCCGCCAATGCCGTCAGCTCGGCAGGGAAGTTAACGCGGCTGGCGCCATCGCCCTCGGCGTTCAGCCGCGCCTCACTGGCCAACGACCCATAGAACTGGCTACGCAAAGACTGAGCCTGGCCCAGCAGCGGGGTTTCTTTCAGACGTATCAGCACCTGACCCGCAGCCACTTTGTCGCCATCACGCACGTCGATACGCTCAACAATCCCGCCGCTGGGGTGCTGCACCACTTTGCGATGGCCCGAAACCATGACCTTGCCCGACACCGCGACACCCTTGTCCAGCGGCGCCAATGCGGCCCAGCCAAGAAACCCGAGAAAGCCGCCGAGCATCAGCAGCCAGCCCAGACGCGCATAACGGGTGTCATCCAGTTGCAGCACATTACTGTCGCCAAGGGCCTTGGCGGTTGACTGTTTCATGCCTTGCTCGCCTCTACCGTACCGAGCCGATAGCTCACATTCATTGCCGGTTTTGGTGCCGCAGGCTTGGCCGCCGAGGGAGCACCGAGCACTTTGGCGGTCGGGCCAAAGGCTTGTAACTGGCCTTCACGCAGAATCAAAAGCTGGTCAGTCAGGGTCAACACATTGGGTTTGTGAGTAATCAAGATCAGGGTCCGCTTGTGCTGCTTGAGTTGAGTAATGGCCTGCAACAAGGCCTGCTCCCCGGCTTCATCGAGGTTGGAATTGGGTTCGTCGAGCACAATCACCGCCGGCAAGCCGTACAGCGCCCGGGCCAGACCGATGCGCTGTTTCTGCCCGCCGGACAACCCGGCACCGCCTTCACCGAGGCGGGTGTCGTAACCCTCAGGCAGTTGCAGAATCAACTGATGCACACCCGCCAGCTGCGCGGCGGCCAGCACCTTGTCGGCGTCCACCTCGGTAAAGCGTGCGATGTTTTGGGCGATGGTCCCGGCAAACAGTTGTATGTCCTGGGGTAAATAGCCCAGATGCGGGCCGAGCTGGTGTTTGTCCCACTGCGACAGCTCGGCACCGTCCAGTCGCACCTTGCCCGCCAACGGCTGCCACACGCCAATCAACAGCCGGGCAAGGGTCGACTTGCCGCAGCCAGAAGGCCCGATCACCCCCATCACTTGCCCGGCCGGCAGGGTGAAGCTCAGGTTGGCCAGGGTGGCGCGACGGGTGCCGGGAGCGCTGGCGCTCAATTGCTCCACCGACAACTCGCCCTGTGGTGCCGGCAATGCCATGCGCACCGGGCGCGGTGGGTGCGCCTGCAACAAGGCTTCGAGACGTTGATAGGCCAGTCGCGCCGAAGTCCATTGCTTCCACACACCTATCAACTGATCGATGGGGCTCAATACGCGGCCCATCAGGATGGAACCGGCGATCATCATCCCGGCAGTGATTTGCCCTTGTACTGCCAGCAATGCGCCGAGCCCCAGCACCAGCGACTGCAGGGCCAGGCGTACACCTTTTGACCAGGCACTGACCGTGGCGGTCTTTTCACTGGCCAGATTTTGCTGTGCCAAAAACGCCGTGTGTTGTGCAAGCCAGCCCCCACGCAAGGTGTCGAGCATGCCCATGGCTTCGATCGCCTCGGCATTGCGCAAATGCGCACTGGCTTGCCGGGTCGCTTCCACCGACAACTCGCTGGCGGCTTTAAGGGGCGCTTGCGATACGCGCTGATTGACCCACGCCAGAATCATCAACAGCACCGCGCCACCCAGCGCCAGCAACCCTAGCCAGGGGCTGAACATAAAGATCACAAACAGGTACACCGGAAACCACGGCGCATCGAAAAATGCGAACAACGCATTGCCGGTGGCGAACTGACGCAGGCTGGTCAGGTCATTCAACGCCTGCCCCGCTGCCGGGCTTCCGGTGCGCAATTGCGCTTCAAAGGCTGCGTCGTAAACGCGTTGATTCAAACGCATATCCATCTGCGTGCCGAGGCGGATCACCACCTGGCTACGCACCCATTCCAACGCCCCCATCAGGCCAAACAGGCCGAGAATCATCAGCGTCAGCATCAACAGGGTCATTTGATTGCCCGAGGCCAGCACCCGGTCGTACACCTGCAACATGTACAGGGCCGGGGCCAGCATCAGTAAATTGATCACGGCCGAGAACAGGCCAATATTGAAAAAAGCACGCTTGTAGGCCGTCAAGGCAGCCAGCATCTCGTTGGCGACGTGGGCTTTGGGCCGGGTCATTAAAGAGTTCCGAAAAAGGGTGACCGGTATGCCTGTGGGAGCAGGCTTGCCTGCGATACAAACGACACGGTCTTACTGCCAGACCGTGCCGATGCAATCGCGGACAAGCCCGGCTCCCACAGGGTTGGTATCGCCTGTGAGAACAGGGGGTGGCGAGCGTTACGCCGCTAGCGCCCAGTCTTGAACCAGCTCTTGCACACCCACCAGGCTGATATCAGCAGCCAGCGGTGCATCCGAGTGAGCCAGGCCAGCGGCCGCCAGTTGGTCGAAGGTCGAATCGGTGCTCAGACCGAACCCGCTCAGCAGGTTGTTGAGCACGCCTTCCAGACCCGACACGTCGCCTTTCATCAGGCCGTAGATCACGTCCTGAACAGCGTTGCCAGCACGGCCAGCATCGCTGGCGGCGGACAGGTCGAGGCCGTTGAAGGAAGCGGTGTAGTCGCCCAGCGTAAAGTCGCTGCCCTTACCACCGCCGAGCACTTCACCCAACTGCACATTATCCAGGCTGCCCCACAGGAAGTGGTTCATGTTGTCGCCCGCTGACAGCTTAGGGTTGAACACATAATTCAAACCGTTATCCGTGTCGCTTTCAGCCACAAAGGCGTAAGTCGAACCGTTAGCGCCCTGAGTTGCATATTGCTCGCCCGTCATTGCGCGGCCGCCGGTATTGAAACCTCCGGTATGGGCGGTGCCATGATCGGCGGTACGGAAACCTGTAGACCATTCAGTCAAAACGTCATGAACAGAGAAAGCGCCCGCAGCAGAGTTATAAGTTACTGAAATAGTCATGATTTACTCTCTTCCATTGATAGTTTCGGTGACAACTTGCACACACCTGTGTGCTTTTGCCCAGTACGAGCAAAATCTTTAACAGCGCACTAATCACTGATGTTTAAAACTTGTATTCGAGCATTCCACTTAATGTTCTGCCCCGGGCCAGGCTTAAATTATTAGCATCACCCATAGCAACGAAGTAGGCTTCATCCGTTGCGTTTTCCAATACCATGGTTAAATTAATATCATTAGTCGGCCAGTAACTGGCATACAGGTCATACACACTGTATTTGGGCCATGTCGCCTGTTCGATATTGTAGTAATTATGCGCATTCATATCAGCACCGTTGCCACGGCTGTAGCGCAAACGAATACCTGTGTCCAGTCGGCGTTCAAGAAATCGTGCTCCGACAGTCATTGAGCCTCGGTCAGCAGGCATATAGGCTGCACTGCCCATTACTCCGCCACAACTCACTTTACCGTTGGCAGCCGGATCATCCATAAATTCGTATTCCCTGGCCTTCCGCAAACCTTTAGTGCCATCAGGTCGTGTGTAACTCTCATATTTAGAACTCAGGGTTTTACCTGATTTTTTCGCACCCCCCATATAATAGTTACTTGAGCAAAACTCATTACTGCCGATCATGTGGGTATAGCTCAAGTTGGTGTACACACGCCCCATGTCATAATTCAGCTGGTACTCCATTCCGCGAAAACGCGTGCCATTCAAGTTATTAACGTATGCCAGGTCTCCAAAATTAGCGGCACCTGAAGTTTCCGGCAATGCGATACCATATTGCATAAACGAAAAGTTCTTTATCTTGTTATCAAAATAAGAAACTTTCATGCCCAGCCGGTCATTATTAAAAAACAACGACTCTTTAAAAATATTGAAGCCCACTTCCCAGTCTCTGGATTCCTCTGCCTTGAGGAAAGGGTTGGGGAACACTCGTTCAGGAGCATTGCCGCCATGGGGGCGACCCGTCATCAATACTTCTGTCACTGCCGGTGGACGCCAACCCTTACCCCAGCGGGCATACAACTGAAGCCAGTCCACGCCCGGCTTGATCGCAATACCGAAAGTCGGTGAAAACTTGCCGCTCTCTTGGTCCAGGTCATACGTGTCTTCGACGCGTTTGGCCGGGTCCAGATTGGCCACCGGCACACCATTTTCATGCCGAATTATTTCTTGACGGTAGAGAGTCATCCCCGTCTTTCCTTCAAGGCGATAACGGTCATACCGCAAGCCGCCATTGAGGGTCAACCAGCCGTCGTAATCGTATTCCAGATTGCTGAACAGGCTGGCCATGGTGCGTTTGCCAGAAGGGTCGGCACCATCAACATAAGGTTTGACCACCTCACTCAAGGCCGCCACTTTATTGGTCTTGGGCTTGAAGGTGTCCTGGTACATCTCCAAGCCATAATTCCAGCTCAACAGACCATAGGAATCGAAGTTGAAGCGCGAGGTGTTCTCGCCTTGAACGCCCCAGGTATCAGTGCGAAAAAAATCTTTGTAGGGATCGTAGTTATTGCGCACTTCACTTGTTTGATGCCCGGCATTGGAACGCACCAGTTCAGTACTGACGTAATACACCTTGCTCTTGAAGTCGATCAGTTCGCTGTCAGGGTTGTAGCTGTAATCAAGCGCATAGTTGCCGGTGCCAAGGTTGTTTTTACTGTGCCTTCTGTACTCATAGTCGGTCTCGTTGTTGATCGCGTAAGTCCATGAGTCGTTGCTATCGCTATCGGTGTTCAGATAGCTCAATTGCACACGTTGATCGTTGGGCAGATTGAGACCGAACTTGACCATCTGCGAGCGCGTCACGCTACCTGAGTCACCCACCTCATTGTTCAGCCAGTTGTTCCAGGCTTCACGGCGAGTTTGTTTGACCCGTATCTCATCCCCCAGGTTATCGGCGTTTTGCCGACCGCTGCGGTAGTTGCCGAAATGGCGCTCACTGTAGGCGAACAAGGCATCGCCAATGTCGTTGCCGAAGGCGAACACCCCGCCACCGTTGAAATAAGTACCGTTGCCCAGCTCACCGATGCCGCTACCTGCACGCACGCGCCCGCCGAACTCTTTGCCATCTTTCAAAAAATCACTGGCTTCAAGGGTTTTGAAGGTGGCGATACCACCCAGCACCGCCGCACCGCCCATGCCGGATTGGGTGCCCTTGTCGATTTCGATACTGGAGATCATTTCCGGGTCGATCAGCATCACGCCGTTGCGATGCTGGTGGCCGTTGACGTTGAAGTTCTGGCGCATGCCATCAACGTTCATGTTGACCCGGCCATAGTCCTGAAGGCCGCGGATGTTGACCGACAATCCAGGGTCGCGCTGATCGACGGCGGTGTAGACGCCCGGGGTTTCCTCCAGCATGTCAGCTGCGTGACGCGGGGCGCGCTTGTTGATTTGCTCGCTGGTAATCACGGATACCGCTTCAGGTGTCTGGTACACCCAATCCGCACTATTGCCTTCGCTGGCAGTCACTGAGGTGGTGCCAAGCGCCAGCGCGTCTTTGTGTTCATTACTGACGCGAGTCAAGGTGACCTGGCGTTCGCCGGTAAAGCGGTATTCCACCGGGTTGTTGCCCAGCAAGCGCCCCAGGCCTTCCTGCACACCCAGGTCGCCGTTCAGCGCCATGGACTTGAGGCCTTGCAGCATCTGACTGTCGAACAACACTTGCAAACCGGCCTGTTCGGCAAAGATCAGGACCGCTTTGTCCAGCGGCTGAGCCGGGATATGGAAGGCGATAAATTCTTGCTGGACTGCGCTGCCGGCTTTTTCAGCCGCATGTAATGGCGCTTGCGCTACCAACAATCCAAAAACTGCGACATGAACAGCAAAGGCTAACCGGCTTGCGGATTGCACCCCTTTGCGCTGACTACCCATCATTTTTGTTTTCCCCAGGCTGCACGAGCTGCTTTGCGAATGAATCTCAATAGCAAGACGTGCAGGCAAGGGAAAGTCAGTAAGGGTTTTTGCGATTATTTTTCAGAAAGGGCTTTTTCAGTGCACCACACATGTTTGCGGCTCAGTAAATCAGGCTGACGCCCGCCAGTTCGAAGCGCTGTACATGCAGTTCCCGGGTGAGGGCTTGCAAGGCACTGTCGAGCAGTTCAAGGCGGAATACGCCGCTGACCTGTCGGCTGGCCAAGGCGGGGTTGGCCAAAAGGATCTGGCCGGGGCGATAACGGTTGAGCTGCTCAATCACCTGCCCCAACGGCTGGCGATCAAAGATCAGCACGCCACGGCGCCAGCTGGTTGCCGCGCTCAGGTCAAACCCGGGCAGTGGCTGCACGCCATTTTTGGCGCTATAGCGAGCGCTCTGGCCTTCTTCGAGGGTGTACTGTGCCGCGCCTTGCACCGGCGGGGCTTGCAGGCTGACCGCGACGCTGTGCTGCAAGACGCCAACCCATGCCTGTTCACTGCCTTCCCGGCCCACCACAAACTGCGTGCCCAGCGCCCTGGTGCGCCCGCCTGCACTTTGTACGACAAAGGGCCGGGTTTCGGCTTCGCCCATCGGTGCTACGTCAAACACGGCGGAACCTGCAAGCAGGCTGATGCGCCGCTCGTTGCTGTCGTAGTCGATGCTGATGGCGCTGGAGGCATCCAGTTCGACCGAACTGCCATCGTCGAGTTGGACCGTGCGGATTTCTCCTGCGCCGGTGCGGTAGTCGGACTGCATCTGTAACAGCAACGTCGGGCCACTGACCCAGCCCACAGCCAGTACCAGCGACAGCACTGCCGCACGCCCGACCCAACGCAGCGGGCGCCGACGGCGGGTGACCGGTACGGGACGGGCAGCGGCCGGGGGCAGGCGATGCGCCAAGGGCCTGGCCTCCAGCGCCAACTCCCCCAACGCTGCCCAGGTCTGCTCGGCAAAGCGCAGCGCTGGCGCATGGCGCGCGTCAGCTGCCAGCCACTGGTCCAGTTGCGCCTGGTCGTCCTCGCTCAACGCACCCGCGTGCAGACGCACCGCCCACTCGGCGGCCGCTTCAGTAATGATCTGCTGTTCGGGGCCTTGGCTCATCAGGTGTGAATCTCTATTTCTCGTTATATATAAGCAGTGACGTCTCGCTAATCGAAACTCAGTAAGCCATTTATCTACAAATATGAAAGTTATTTCCTCGGCTCTTGCAGGCGCTGCATGACATAGGCCAAGGCTTTCGACAGATGTTTCTGCACTGAGCTGTCAGATATTTCAAGGTGGCGTGCGACTTGAGCATGGGTCATGCCCTCGATGCGGTTGAGACGGAAAATCTCCTGAGTACGCTCCGGCAATTCGGACAAAGCCTGTTTTAAAGCCATGCGCTGTTGCTCAGCCATCGCCTGGGCCTCCAGCCCTGCCAGTTCATCTTCGATGTCAGCCAGTGCTTCATGGGTAACCGTGTCAGTCTTGCGGCGGGTTTCCTGGCGAATGTGATCGACCAGCAGGTTGCCGGCAATGCGGTAGAGGTAACCGGGGGTGTTGTCGATTTGCTCCTTGCGCCCACGCTCGGCCATGCGCAGGAAACTTTCCTGCACCAGATCGGCGGCCAACTGCGGGTCTCGCACCTTGCGCGCCAGATACCCGCGCAGGGTACTGGCATGCTTGAGGAACAAGCCTTTGAGATCCATATCCGACAAACCGACTCCCTGAGCATGAAGGAAAGGGGTCGCTATCTTACTTTTTGTCGAGAATGACTTTCAATTGATATTAATTCCCAAGGCGCTCCCGGGGCTACGCCTGCAGGTAGCGCAATACCGAGTCGCAAATCATGTCGCGCTGACGTTGCTTGACCTGGAGATCGGAGAAGTCGACCTGGAAAATTTCATCGAGGGTGTATCGGTTTGACACGCGATAAAAGCAGAAAGAACTCACCAGCAAATGCACATCCAGCGGATTCAGGCCTGCACGGAACACCTTTTGTTCAACGCCACGGCGCAGGATGTTTTCCAGGGCATGCACAATCGTGTCGTTCATGGCCTTGATACCTTCTGAACGCTTGATGTATTCGCCCTTGTGGATATTTTCGATGCTGACGATGCGCACGAAGTCCGCATTCATATCGTGGTGATCGAAGGTGAACTCCACCAACCGGCGAATCGCCTCGACCGGCGCCAACTGATCCAGGTTCAAGCGGCTTTCGATGCTGCGAATTTCGCCGTAGAGCTTCTCCAGCACTTCGACGTAGAGCTGCTCTTTACTGGTGAAGTAGTAATAGATCATGCGCTTGGAGGTGCGGGTGCGCTCGGCAATGGCGTCCACGCGCGCCCCCGCCAGCCCTTGCTCCACGAATTCGACAATCGCTTCTTGAAGGATATTTTCGCGGGTCTTTTCGGGGTTGTTCTTACGGCTTTTGCGCGGTTCGACTACCGGTGCCGTGGCTCCGGCGTCGTCGTCCAGGATCTTGGTCATTAAAGGCTCACGGCCATGTGGAGATGGCCTGATTATGGGCCGCCTCGCTCTACGAAGGAAGTCGCCACCCTATAGCTTTGCCTGGCGCACCGCGCCACTGCGCGACTTGGCCATGGCCGCCAGGCGTACCGCGACGTTTGCCGCGCCGTACCCGGCATAGCCATTTTTGCGCTGCAGCAGTTCAAAGAAAAAGCGCCCCTCGAACGGCTCGGTGTACACATGGAACAGCTCGCCGCCTTGAGCGTCGCGGTCATATAACACGTTGAAATAGGCCAGTTCGCTCAAGAACTCATCATCAAAATCAAACCGCGCTGCCAGGTCATCGTAGTAATTGAGCGGGATATCCAGCAGCGGCACCCCTGCAACTTTCGCCCGGCTGACTTCGGCGAACAGATCGTCACACTCAAAGGCAATGTGGTGCACGCCTGAGCCGCGATAACTCGACAAGGCGTGTGAGATGGCGGTGTTTCGATTCTCGGAGATATTCAGCGGCAAGCGAATCGAGCTACAGCGGCTACGCAACGCGCGGCTTTTTACCAGGCCATAGGGGTCGGGCAGCACCACTTCGTCATCGGCTTCGAAATCCAGCAGGCTTTTATAGAACAGTACCCAGCTGTCCAGGCTGTCCGCCGGCAGGGCCATCGCCATATGGTCGATGCGCTTGAGGCCACCCTGGGTCGCCAGAGCAGGCGTGAAGTTGAAGTCCGATTCGTACAGCGGGTTGCCGGCCTCGTCCTGGTCCACCAGATAAATCAAACTGCCATCTGGCGCACGCACGGCGGCCAGTTCCAGCTCATTGGGCCCGACCAGCCCGCGATAGGGTTGGCCTTTGTAGGCTACGGCACGGGCCAGGGCGCTGGCGCTGTCCTGCACCCGGATCGCGGTGGCGCATAACGATGGGCCATGGGCCTCGAAGAAGTTATGCGCAAACGAATACGGCTCAGCGTTGAGAATCAGGTTGATGTCGCCCTGGCGCAGCAAACTGACATTTTTGGATCGGTGCTGTCCGGCCTTGCTGAAGCCCAGACGTTCGAGCCAGTGAGTCAGCTGGGCGCCCTGGTTTTCGTCCACGGCAAACTCGAGAAACTCGATACCGTCGTACGAGCTGGCTTCGGGCGGTGCAAACAAAGATTCGAGAACAGGCGCGGGGGCGGTTTGCAAGGCAAGACGCTCGCGGGTTTTCTCTTCGAGATACAGCAACGAACGCAAGCCATCGGCGGCATTGGCACGCGGCGGCGCAGCACGGAAACCGTCATTGAAGATTTCCAGCGACAGCGGCCCGGTGTAGCCACTCTGGATGATTGGCGCCAAAAAGCCTGCCAGGTCAAATTCGCCCTGCCCCGGGAAGCAGCGGAAGTGGCGACTCCACTCCAGCACGTCCATCGCCAGAATCGGCGCGTCGGCCATTTGCACAAAAAAGATCTTGTCGCCGGGGATCTGCGCGATCGCACTTGGGTCACCCTTGAGCGACAAGGTGTGGAAGCTGTCGAGCAATACACCGAGGTTCGGATGGTCGACCTGACGCACCAGGTCCCAGACCTGTTGCCAGGTATTCACGTGACGACCCCAGGCCAGCGCTTCGTAACCAATGCGCAGGTTGCGCGCCCCTGCACGCTCGGCAAGCAGGCTCAGGTCATCGAGCAGGATCTGCCGATCACCTACCGAGTCGGGCGCGGCGTTACTGCACACCAGCACCAGATCGGTGCCCAGTTCCTGCATCAGGTCGAACTTGCGCTCGGCGCGGTCCAGGTTGCGCGCCAGCCGGTCACGGCGGCAGCCTTCAAAGTCACGAAACGGCTGAAACAGGCTGATGGCCAACCCCAGGTCGGCACACATCTGGCGCACCTCACGCGGGCTGCCGTCGTAGTAAAGCAGGTCGTTTTCAAAGATCTCGACCCCGTCAAAACCCGCAGCAGCGATGGCGTCGAGCTTCTCCGGCAAGGTGCCGCTCAAGGAAACGGTGGCGATCGAACGCTGCATATCTAACTCCCGGGATTGGCGTGGCCTGCAAACAACGGCATTTCTTAATAGCCTGATTATTAAGGGCGCCCTATTATTGAGCAATCAATCTGTACCAACCGGTTAGTTTTGCGTGCGATTATCGAACACTATGCCCTCTCCTGAATTGACGATTTTTTATCCACTCGCCACCATCAAACCCGATTCACTTGCGTCAAATGCACCACGACACCACATAACAATTCCAAGAAACGGGTAAAAACCATGGTCCCTTCTCAAACTGCACGCACCAAGCCTGCCCACGCTCCGAATGCGGGTATCGGTGACAAGATTCGCGGCACCATGGCGGCAGGCAAAACCCGTTGGGGCATGCTCGCACTGGTGTTTTTCGCCACCACGCTGAACTTCATCGACCGCGCAGCCCTGGGGGTGATGCAACCGATTCTGGCCAAGGAAATGAGCTGGACGGCGATGGATTACGCCAACATCAACTTCTGGTTCCAGGTGGGCTACGCCATTGGCTTCGTGCTGCAAGGCCGCCTGATTGACCGGGTCGGGGTCAAGCGCGTGTTCTTCTGTGCCGTTCTGTTGTGGAGCCTGGCCACCGGCGCCCACGGCCTGGCCACCTCGGCGGCGGGCTTCATGATTTGCCGCTTTATCCTCGGCTTGACCGAAGCCGCCAACTACCCGGCCTGCGTGAAAACCACGCGACTGTGGTTCCCCGCCAGTGAGCGGGCGGTGGCCAGCGGGATCTTCAACGCCGGGACCAACGTCGGCGCCATGTTCACGCCCATGCTGTTGCCATTGGTGCTGCATGTATGGGGCTGGCAGGCCGCATTTCTGGGGATGGCAGCACTGGGCGGTATTTGGCTGATTTTCTGGGGTTTGAAGTACTACAACCCTGAAGAGCACCCGACCGTGACCAAGGAAGAACTGGCCTATATCCAGCAAGAGAAAGAGCCTGAGCAAACCACCGTTTCATTCGCCACCATCATCAAGATGCGGGGGACCTGGGCCTTCGCCTTGTCCTACGCCATGACTGCGCCGGTGTTCTGGTTCTACCTGTACTGGTTGCCTCCGTTCCTGAATCAGCAATACAACCTTGGCATCAGCGTGACCCAGATGGGTATCCCGCTGATCATCATCTACATCACCGCCGATTTCGGCAGCATCGGGGGCGGGATTCTGTCTTCGGTCCTGATCAAGCGCGGCATGGCAGCAGTCAAGGCGCGGCTGGTTTCAATGCTGCTGTGCGCCATCAGCATTATCGGTGTGGTAATGGCTGCAGGCTCCAGCGAACTGTGGGTCGCCGTGGGCGCCATCGCCCTGGCACTCGGCGCGCATCAGGCCTGGACTGCCAACGTGTGGAGCATGGTGATGGACTACACACCCAAACACATGATGGGCACCGTATTCGGCTTTGGCGGGATGTGCGCAGCCATTGGCGGGATGTTTATGACCCAGTTTGTAGGTTATGTGCTGACCGTTACGAACAACAATTACACCCTGTTGTTCACGATGATTCCTGCGATGTACTTCATTGCGTTAGTGTGGATGTACTTCATGGCTCCGCGAAAAATCCCGCAGGTCTAAGCAACTTCCCGGGCAAAGCAAGGCGCTGAAATCTCTGCACTCAGCCACACAGTGAGGTACTCGATGACATTGCCCACCCCCCTGTCGGGGGTTAACCACCCCCTGAAGGGTATCTTGCTGATTGTGGCCGCCACGGCACTGTTCTCCAGCCACGATGCGCTGTCCAAATACCTCAGTGGCTTCTACCCGGTGGTGATGGTGGTGTGGGCACGCTATCTGGTGCATACCCTGCTGATGGCTGGGATATTTCTGCCGCAGTCCGGGCTTCGGGTATTACGCAGTAAACGACCTTTGCTCCAAGTCTTGCGGGCAATTTGCCTGCTGGGCTCTGGGCTGTTTTTTACCTATGGGTTGCTGTTTATCCCACTGGCCGAAAACACGGCGGTTAACTTTCTGGCACCGCTGCTGGTGGCGGCGCTGTCCGGGCCCTTGCTGGGCGAGACGGTGACTCGCGGGCAGTGGCTGGCCGTGGTGTGCGGGTTTATCGGGGTGGTGATCATCATTCACCCGGGCGGCGAACTGTTCACGCCTGCGGTGTTGTTGCCGATGGCGGCGGCGCTGTGTTTCAGCTGCTACCAGATCCTCACCCGCAAGCTCAGCGTGTATGACAGCCCCACCACCAGTAACTTCTTTGCCGGGCTGTTCAATGTGCTGGTCATGAGTGCGCTGGTGCCCTTCTTCTGGCAAACGCCGACACTGGCCCACGGCCTGCAAATGCTGGCACTGGGCAGCCTGGGCATGACGGCGCATTTGCTGCTCACACAATCGTTCCGCTTCGCGGCACCGGCCTTGCTCGCGCCGTTCAGCTATTGCCAGATAGTGTTTTCCGGGGTCTTGGGGTGGTTACTTTTCGACCATACGCCCGACCTGGCGAGCCGGATCGGCATCGCCATCATCTGTGTCAGCGGGCTGGCGGCGGCGTGGCAGCAGCGGCGATCACGGGCCTGAACCATCAAAAAACGGTGGGAGCGGGCTTGCTCGCGACAGCATCACCCCGGTATGCCTGACACACCAAGGTGGCTCAATCGCGAGCAAGCCCGCTCCCACATGAGACAGGTTTTTTTCAGAAGTCGAAAAATACCGTCTCGCCTTCGCCCTGGATGCGGATATCAAATCGATACGCCGTTTTGCCATTTATTTCACAGCGGTGGGCAATCAGGGTTTCTCGGCGTTGTGGTTGCTCGATCAGGTTAAGCACCGGGCATTTGGCGTTCGCTTCGGACTCGTCGCTGAAGTACAGCCGGGTCTGCAAGTGGATGTTGATGCCTCGGGCAAACAGGGTGACGTTGATGTGTGGCGCCATCGGCACGCCGCCCGCGTTGTTCACCACGCCCGGCTTGATGGTGTTGAGCGTCCACTCCCCGGCATCAAAGGTGGTCGCGGTGCGGCCAAAGCTGTTGAAGGCTTTTTCTGAATCAAAATTTTCGTCATACACCCCTTCGTGATTGGCTTGCCACAACTCCAGAAAGGAGTCGCGCACCAAGTGGCCGTTGCCGTCGTAGACGTTGCCAAACAGCAGGATGTGCTCGCCCGCAGCGTCAGGCCTGGCCATCTCGCTCCAGATTTCTTCCGGGCGCGAGGGGTTGCCGGCCGCAGCCAGCGCCAGGCCGATGTGTACGTAGGGGCCAGCCGTTTGCGATGGGGTTTCCGGTAGCAGTTCGATAGGCATGACAGGGCTCCTCAGCAGTTTTCGAAGTGAGTCTTGCGCTGGCCGCGCAGCACGATATCAAAGCGATACGCCAGGCAATCCATGGGATTGGCAGCGGCCATGTCCAACCGGGCAATCAGGCTTTGCACCGCTTCGGGGTTGGCAATCGACTTGACGATCGGGCACATCGGGATCAACGGGTCGCCTTCAAAATACAGCTGGGTAATCAGGCGCGTGGCAATCGACGGGCCACTGACGGAGACGTGAATATGCGCCGGGCGCCAGTCGTTTGGCCCGTTGCGCCAAGGGTACGGCCCCGGTTTTACGGTGCGGAAGCTGTAATAACCCTGGCTGTCGGTGAGGGTGCGGCCCACACCACCAAAGTTGGGGTCCAGCGGTGCCAGGTAACGGTCGTTTTTATGGCGATAACGACCGCCCGCGTTGGCTTGCCACATCTCGACCAAGGTGTGGGGGATGGGTTTGCCGTATTGATCGCACACGCGGCCCGACAACAATATCCGCTCACCCACTGGCAAGCCGCCGTTGTTGAAATTGAGCAACAGGTCGTTATCGAATTTGCCGAATCTAAGGTGCGAAAAGTCAGGGCCACTGGTCTCGCTAACCGATTGCGGGATGCTCACCAGCGCCTGGCGCGGGGAGCGGGCAATGGAGGTTTTATAGTCGGGGGTCAGGGCTTTGGGGTGCCAGTTGCGGTCACGGATGACAAAGCGCCGGCTGTCTGCATCAGACATGTCGATCTCCTGTTGTTTTTATAGGGCTGGCGCTCAGTTTCAAACAACAAGGGGGGAAGGACTATTGAAAAGGCCGGGGGCATCCATAACCTTTTGGTTATGGATAAACCTCTTGGCAATACGCCTGCCCCAATTCACGCAGCACGACGACACACCCCTGCGCTGCCACCGACATGGGGACGTGGGCATTGCTGCAAATCCCGATTGAGCCGCCCGGCTCACGCTGGCCCAGGTCGACTTCTTGCAGCTCGCCACTGGCCAGGTCCAGGCGCACGGCGTCCAGGGGCGCAATCCACACCGCGTTGTTGCACAGCACGTAACGCCGGCTCAGGGTGATCGACAACGTCTCAAGGCGCTGGCGGGACTGGCTGATGCCGCACTGCACGAACAGGCTGTCGGCAAAGGCACGAATGGTAGTGTTGGCCAGCGGCAGTACCAGCGGGTAGTTTTGCAGCAGGTTGCGGTCCAGCGGGACTTGAGCCAGGGGATGACCCGCGCGCACCACCAGGGTCATGGATTCGCTGTAAAGGTGTTCAAAATTCATGCCCTGAATTTCCGGGCTGTCAGTCATGCGGCCAATTACCAGGTCGACATCGCCTACCCGCAATTGCGACAACAGATACGCGCTGGGCCCGGTCACCACACTCACCACCAGCGACGAATGCCGTGCATGCAGGCGCTTTACCAGTTCGGGGACAAGCAGGCTTTCTACCGTCGACAGCACCCCGAGACGCACCGTGCCCCCCACGTACTCGCCGCCGCGCAAGGCATTGACCCCTTCGCGCAACGCCTGCACCGAAGGCGTTGCATACCGCAGGAAGGCCACCCCGGCCTCGGTCAGACTGATCCCGCTTTTACTGCGCACAAACAGGCTGACCGTCAGCAGTTCCTCCAGCTCCTTGAGCGTTTTGGACATCGCGGGCTGGCTCACCGCCAACACATCCGCCGCCCGCGCCAGACTGCCCTGGCGCGCCATCTCCAGAAAACACACGAGGTGGCGGTACTTGATGCGGGTATCAATGTTCACTGGGCTAACAACTCCGGGCGGGGTCACGCGTTATCAACGGGGACGTTTTGCAGATAAAACTCGTGCAACTTGGCTTGCAGTATTTTCTTGTCCGGCAGCCTGGTCTGATATTCGGCGATCAAAGCGGGCGACAGTGGACGGTTCAGTGCGTATTCAACCACTTCATCTTCCTTGCTGGCACACAGTAATACACCGATTGCCGGATTTTCGTGGGCCTAGCGGTGGTCGCGGTCGAGAGCTTCGAGGTAGAAATTGAGTTTGCCCAGGTGTTCTGGCTCAAAGCGCCCCACCTTTAACTCAATCGCCACCAGACAATTCAAGCCACGATGAAACAAAAGCATATCCACTGCAAAGTCCCGGGCCCCTACCTGCAACGGATACTCCGAGCCCACAAAGCAGAAATCATGGCCCAACTCAGTCAAGAACTCCCTTAATCGCCAAGCAAACCTTGATGCAACCCCGACTCACTGTGGCCTTTAGGGAGCTGAAGAAACTCAATGCAATAAGCATCTTTGAAAACATCCGCCACACCTGCAACACGCTCTTGTAAAGCTGGGGAAAGTTTGGCTGGACAAGTCACCATCCGCTCAAACAACGCGCTCTCCAACTGACGGTTCAGCTTACGACTTGACCACTTTTGAGCAACCGCGTTGCGCATGTAAAATTCTCGTTCCTGCACTGACTTACATTGGCTCAGAAGCATCAGATGGTGAGTCCACGGTATTTGTGTCAGCAGCGCTGACACAAAGTTTTCATCATTTCTATAAACCTCGTAAAACTGACGCATGCGAAACAGATTTCGACGGGTAAAACCCCGCAGCCCAGGCTGGGTACGTGCGATGTGATCTGCCAATTGCTCAACTACAGAGTCACCCCATTCAGCCCGCGCCAGCTTTTGACTGATAAAAGCCCCCACTTGCCAGTAGAGCCCGATTAGCTGCGTGTTCACGGCAACCGCTGCATTTTGCCGGGCACTTTTGATCAATTGCACCTCATGGGCTATCGGCGCGGCCACAACCAAACGTCAACAGACCCTAACCCTCAAATGCCATACTCTTCCCCCACTCAATAAGCGTCTGACAGCCGGGCTGGCGATGTCCCTGCTCAGCAACAACACTTGAACACAGGATTTATCAGAGGATTTCCCCATGCTTTGGAAAAAAGGCCGACGTAGCGACAATGTCGAAGACGTGCGCGATCAAGGCGCGGGTGGTGGTGGCGGAATGCGCATCGGGGGCGGCAAGGGCCTGAGCCTGATGGCCGTGGTGGTGATTGTGGGCATCGGCCTGCTGACCGGGCAGGACCCCATGCAAATCCTCGGGCAACTCAGTGGCCAGCTCACCGACCAATCCTCGCCCCAGGTGACTCAGCAAGCCGGGCACGCGCCGCCCGCCAACGACCAGCAAGCAGAGTTTGTACGGGCGGTTCTGGGCGATACCGAAGACACCTGGCGCCAGATTTTTCAGCAGGCAGGCCGCACCTATAAAGACCCGACGCTGGTGCTGTTTCGCGGCCAGGTGAACTCCGCCTGCGGGTTTGCGTCGGCCGCCAGCGGGCCGTTTTACTGCCCGGCAGACCAGAAGGTCTATCTGGACATGAGCTTCTTCCAGGAGATGGCTCAGCGTTTCAAGGCCGGGGGCGATTTTGCTCAGGCCTATGTGATCGCCCATGAAGTCGGGCACCACGTGCAAACCCTGCTGGGTGTGTCATCGAAAATGCAGATGGCCCGCCAACAGGGCAAGCGCATGGAAGGCGATGGCGGGCTGCTGGTGCGCCAGGAATTGCAAGCTGACTGCCTCGCCGGCGTGTGGGCCAACCATGCGCAAAAACGCCTGAACTGGCTGGAGCCCGGTGACATTGAGAACGCTCTGGCGGCGGCCAATGCCATAGGCGATGACCGCCTGCAGCAACAAAGTCAGGGCCGCGTGGTCCCCGACTCCTTTACCCACGGCACTTCGGCGCAGCGGGTCAAGTGGTTCAAGGTCGGTTTTGCTCAAGGCAATATCAACCAGTGCGACACGTTTGCGGCGGCGCGGCTTTAAGGCGAACACAACTCATCGCCCTGTGGGAGCGGGCCCGCTCCCACAAGTGGCATTCAGTGAAGCAACTGGCGCAGCTCGAAGCAGTCCCTGGCATGCCAGTCGGTCAGTTCCGGCCACGGGTTTTCGGGCACATTGACCAGTATGGTTTTGCTGCCGGCCGCCCGGCCACAGGCCAGGTCAAAGTGGTAGTCCCCCACCATCACCATCTTCGCCGGCTCGACATCCCAGGCCCGCGCCAGCTGTAACAGGCCATCGGGGTCGGGTTTGTGAGCAGCATTGTCACGGCCCAGCACATCTTGCGGCGCGAAACATTCGTCCAGGCCGATGGCCGACAGCGTGATGTGCGCCAGCTCCTGGGCATTGCGGGTCAAAATACCCAGGCGATACCCCCGGGCAGCCAGATCGCGCACCAGCTCAACGGCACCGGGCGCAGGCGTTGCGGCCAGCGCCAGTTCGCGCTCGTGCTCCAGCAGCCAGGCGTGCTTGGCCGCCGCCACTTCAGCGGGCAAGCCGTTGAGGTGGGTCAGGATATCGCCATCAGCCGGGATCTCCAGCGCCCGACGAATCGCGGCAAAGTCATGCACGGCGACGGTCAGGGTGCCGTCCATGTCAAAAACCCAATGTTTGACGTCCTTGAGTGTCATGCCCAGTCCTTGCGGTGGCGAATCAAGCCTTCCTGAGTGACCGACGCGACCAGTTTGCCTGCGCGGTTGTAGACGCTGCCACGGGAGAACCCGCGCGAGTTGCCCGCCCACGGGCTGTCCATGGCGTACAGCAACCAGTCATCGGCACGCAGGTCGGCGTGGAACCACAGCGCGTGGTCGAGGCTGGCAACCTGCATGTCCTTTTGCCATACGCCTTTGCCGTGGGGCAGCAACGAGGTGGTCAGCAGGCCAAAATCCGATGCGTAGGCCAGCAGGTATTTGTGCAGCGCCGGCGAATCCGGCAGCGTGCCATCCGCACGGAACCACACGTACTTGATCGGGTCGGTGACTTGGGGGTTGAACGGGTCTTCGCCCACCACCGGCCTGAACTCGATGGGCTTGGCGCACAGCAACTTTTCACGCATCGATTCAGGAATCAGGTGCGCACGCTGGCGAATCATGTCGAGTTCCGAAGGCAGATTCTCTGGTCCTACGACGTCGGGCATAGGGTTCTGATGTTCAAAACCACCTTCGTCGTATTGAAACGAAGCGCTGCTGGTAAAAATCGGCTTGCCCTTCTGGATCGCGGTCACCCGGCGCGTGCTGAAGCTGCCGCCGTCACGCACCCGGTCAACCTGATACACCACGGGCAGGCTGGCATCGCCCGGGCGCAAAAAGTAGCCATGCATCGAGTGCACGTGGCGGGCGTCTTCAACCGTCTGACTCATGGCCGACAGCGATTGCCCGAGCACCTGACCGCCAAACAGCTGGCGAAAACCCAAGTCCTGGCTGCTGCCGCGAAAAAGGTTCTCTTCGATCGGTTCCAGGGTCAGCAAATTGACCAGATCATCCAACACTTGGCTCATTCAGACTCTCCTCACACAAAGCAATACCGCCGTAATCTTCGTTACACCGGTCAAAATTTTTGGCTCGCGCCGCTCTACACCTGCTCAGCCGTGCAGGGTTTCCAGCCACTGTGCCCGCGTAATGCGATACAGCACATGGGGCCTCAAGGGGTGGCCCTGAGGCAGCCGGGGGTGCTCAAAGTCGCCGTCCAGATCACGCTGCATGCCGATGGCCTGCATCACTTTTTGCGACGGCAGGTTTAACTGGCTGGTAAACGACACCACCTGATCCAGGGCCAGCCGGTCAAAGGCGCAACGCAACGCCGCCCAGGCCGCCTCGCTGGCATAACCCAGGCCCCAGTGTTCGGGCGCCAGGCGCCAGCCGATTTCAACCGCGGGGGCAAACGGGACTTCAAGCGTGACATTCATCAGCCCGGTAAAACCGATAAAGGCACCTGTGTCCTTGCGCTCCAGAGCCCAAAGCCCGTAGCCGTATTCGGCAAAGTGACCACGAATCCGGCCAATCAGCGCTGCACTTTCGAGACGGCTCAAGAGGGCAGGAAAATGACGCATCACCTGGGGGTCGGCACACATTGCCGCGAACTCAGGCAAGTCTGTGTCGCGCCAGGGCCGTAAGTGCAAACGGGCACTTTCGAGCTCTTGAATCTGCTCCATCAGTCCTCTCCGAATTGTTACCGGGCTTTTCACATGTTGTAAGTGTACAGCGCTGGTAATATCCAGCGCTCGTTCCGACGTGAAATCCCTATGCCTGTACCGTTGATTTACCACGATGACTACAGCCCGCTGTTCCCGGCCGAGCATCGCTTCCCGATGGACAAGTTCCGTCTGCTGCGCGATCACCTGGTCGAGTCCGGGCTGACCTGCGATGCCGACCTGTTGCGGCCCGAGCTGTGCCCTGTGGATATCCTTGCGCTGGCCCATGACCGCGCCTATATCGAACGCTATATGGCCGGCGAGCTGGCCCGCGAGGATCAACGCCGCCTGGGCTTGCCCTGGAGCGAAGCACTGGCACGGCGAACCGTTCGCGCGGTGGGCGGCTCGCTGCTGGCCGCCGAGCAGGCGCTGGAGCACGGGCTGGCCTGTCATCTGGCCGGCGGCACCCATCACGCGCACTACGATCACCCGGCAGGCTTTTGCATTTTCAATGACCTGGCGATCATCAGCCGCTACATGCTGGAAAGTGGCCGGGTAAACCGGGTGCTGATTTTTGACTGCGATGTGCATCAGGGTGATGGTACGGCGCGCATCCTTGAACATACGCCCGATGCGATTACCGTTTCCCTGCACTGCGAAAAGAACTTTCCGGCGCGCAAAGCGCAAAGTGACTGGGACATCGGCCTGCCCATGGGTATGGGCGATGCCGACTATTTGCAAGTGGTCGACGAGGCGCTCAATTACCTGCTGCCGCTGTATCAGCCGGATCTTGTGCTGTACGACGCCGGGGTCGATGTACACAAGGACGACGCCCTGGGCTACTTGAAGCTGACCGATGCAGGCGTTGGCGCCCGTGACGAGAGCGTGATGCGCCACTGTCTGGGCCGCGATATTCCAGTGGTCGGGGTGATTGGCGGCGGTTACAGCAAGGACCGCAAAGCGCTGGCGCGCCGGCACGGGATCCTGCATCACAGTGCGCAAAAGGTCTGGCTGTCATCAGGTTGTCACTGAGCCGTGATTTTTTACCCACAATGCCTGTGGAACTGCCTGTGGATAACCTGAGTGAAAGCCTGTGCAGGCCACGGTACGTATGGCCTACAAGCAGCTGTATGTTTTTCGTACAACCCCTATCCCTGCAGGAGCGGGCTTGCTCGCGATGGCATCACCTCGACTTTCCTGACAGATCGCGTCGCCTGCATTGCGAGCAAGCCCGCGCGCCCAGGGAATGTGTGTGTGAGTCAGGTAGAATGCGCAGCTTATTTCGCCGATTTGCAGCCCTGCCATGACTGACGCCACTCCCTCCCCTTCCCATCACGTCGCCATTATTGGCGGTGGCCCGGCCGGCTTGATGGCCGCCGAAGTGTTGAGCCAGGCAGGCGTACGGGTTGATCTGTATGACGGCATGCCCTCGGTGGGCCGCAAATTTTTGCTGGCCGGGGTCGGCGGCATGAATATCACCCACTCCGAAGCCTACCCGGCATTCCTGTCGCGCTACGCCGAGCGCGCGCCGCAGATGGCGCCCCTGCTGCGTGCCTTCGATGCCGATGCGTTGTGCCGGTGGATTCACGAACTGGGGATCGAAACCTTCGTCGGCAGTTCGGGCCGGGTGTTCCCTACCGATATGAAAGCCGCACCGCTGCTACGCGCCTGGCTCAAGCGCTTGCGCGAATCCGGCGTAGTTATCCACACCCGCCATCGCTGGCTGGGCTGGCAAGCCGATGGCCAGCTGCGCATTGACAGTCCGGAAGGCGAAAAACAACTAAAACCTGACGCAGTGTTGCTGGCACTGGGCGGCGGCAGTTGGGCCCGCCTGGGCTCGGACGGCACGTGGATGCCGTTGCTGGCCGGGCGCGGCGTCGAGCTGGCACCGTTGCAGCCGAGTAACTGCGGATTTGATGTGGCGGGCTGGAGCGAGGTGTTGCGCAGCAAATTTGCCGGCGCGCCCCTCAAGAACATCGCCATCGCCCTGGAACACGGCACACCGCGCTTGGGTGAGTGCGTGATTACCGCCAGCGGGATTGAAGGGAGTTTGATTTACGCCTGGTCGGCGCCGATTCGTGAAGCGATCAATCAACAGGGTGAAGCGACGATCTTGATCGATCTTCTGCCAAACAAGCCTGTGGATAAAGTGCAGGCCGCACTGGCCAAGCCGCGTGGCTCGCGCTCGATGAGCAAGCATTTGCACAGCCAGTTGGGGCTCGATGGCGTGAAAGCGGCGTTGTTACGCGAGTTGACCCCAGCTGAGCACTTCAACGACCCGGCGCAATTGGCCAAGGCCATCAAGGCGCTGGCACTCAAGCTGATCAAGGCCCGCCCGCTGGACGAAGCCATCAGCAGCGCCGGTGGGGTGAAGTTTGAGGCTATGGATGAAAACCTGATGCTTAAAGCTTTGCCGGGGGTGTTCTGCGCGGGCGAAATGCTTGATTGGGAAGCCCCCACCGGCGGCTACTTGCTCACAGGCTGTTTTGCCAGTGGCCGCGCCGCAGGGTTGGGGGTTTTGAGCTGGCTTAAAGCGCAGCACTAATCCTGGTCAGGGCCCCTGTGGGAGCGAGCCTGAACTGGCCTAATGAATTCGGACACATCAATAGGGCGCTATGATTGCGCCCAAATCTGAGGTGTGTTTGATGATGCGAAAGTCCTATTCCAACGAGT
>NZ_JBUZTL010000018.1:0-121171 GCF_055408345.1 Pseudomonas sp. B424
AGGCGCCACAGCTACAACGGATACCACTCTCCAGTAGCAGCGGAAAAGATGGCGGCGTGAGAACCGAAAAGAATGTCCGAAATTACTGGACCAGTTCAGGCTCGCTCCCACCAGAGCAGCGAAATACCATAAGTCTACGTCGCGCTGGTTTTTTATTGAGCGTGCGCAGGTGCAGTTTTTGTGGGAGCTGGCTCCCACAGTAACCATTCAGCGCCACGATGGCTGGGCCAGATACGCGACGGTCTCGCTGTCCAGCAGGTTGCGGTAGGTGTGGGGGTGCTCGGCGCGGAACAGGATCGAATCGCCGGTATGCAGCACAAAGTGTTCATCCTCAATGCTCAGCTCCAGGCTGCCCTGCGCGACCACCAGATTTTTCTGTACGCAGTGCTCGTGGCCCGGCACGTGTTCTTCTGCCAGGGGGGCCAGACGCAGCTCGTAAAACCCAACCAGCGGCTCTGCCTGTGCCGGGCACAAGGCGCGGCGAGTAACAGTGCCGGCAGCGTTGACCTGCAGGGTACCGTCTTGCGCAGGCAGCAACAGGGCTCCATGGGGTTCGAAGGGGGAGAGGAATTCGGCGATCGAGACCTTTAGAGCACCTGCAATCTTGCACAGCACTTTGATCGAAGGAATGCTGCGGCCCGCTTCTATCTGCACGATCAGCGCCCGCCGCACGCCACTGGAATGGGCCAGCACATCCAGAGACACCTGACCCTTGTCACGCAAGCGCCGCAGGTTCTGGCTGATCCGCCTGGCCGTGGGGTCGTCGCCCCGTTGATCGCGCTCTGGCAGGCTGAAAGGAATGCTGCCGCTGCTGTCGAGAAAGCCGGTTGGAATGTTCATGGGCGCTACTTCATGCAATCCGAAACCCATGAGATTACCGAGGGTTGCTTAGATCTATAAATAATTATTTAGGAACTTTAAATACCAATATTGAATAAGCAGCAAGCTGATCAAACGGCTCTATAGTTATACCCCGTTGGGCGTTGACCACCCCAACCCCGCTGACTAAGGTTGGCGCCACTCGATTTCAGGTCACAACGCAGGGAGTCATCATGAGCGACATCCAGTACCGCAACCTGGGACGTAACGGCGTGAAGGTTTCGCCCATTACTCTGGGGACCATGATGTTCGGCGGGCAAACCCCGGACGACGTCGCCCGGCGGATCACCGACCGTGCGTTCGAGCAGGGCATCAACTCCATCGACACCGCCAACGTCTATAACGCCGGTGCTTCGGAAGAAGTGGTCGGCCGCTTGATCGGCGAACGCCGTCAGCACTGGGTACTGGCTACCAAGTTCGGCTATCCCGAGCCCGGTGGCAGTGGCCCGAACAACAGCGGTGCTTCGCGCCAGAACATCATTGCGTCGGTCGAGGCCAGCCTCAAGCGCCTGAACACTGACTACATCGACCTCTTCTACCTGCACCGCGAAGACCACGACACGCCAGTGGACCAGACCCTGCGCGCCCTTGACGACCTGATCCGCGCAGGCAAGATCCGCGGTTACGGGCTATCCAACCATCGCGGCTGGAAACTCGCCGAGTTCAGCCGCACCGCCGACCTGCTGGGCATCCAGCGGCCCAGCGTGAGCCAGCCCCTGTACAACCTGGCCAACCGTCAGATCGAGGTCGAACACTTGCCGGCTGCCGAGCATTACGGCATTGGCGTGATCTCCTACAGCCCGCTGGCCCGTGGCGTGCTCACGGGTAAATACGATCCGAACCAGCCCCCGGGCCAGGACACCCGCGCCGGGCGCAACGACCTGCGCCTGCAGCAGACGGAATGGCGCCCGGAATCCCTCAGCCTCGCCCAGCGCATCCGTGAGCACGCCGAACAGCGTGGCATCAGTGCCGGGCAGTTCGCCCTGGCCTGGGTGCTGAACAACGCCCTGATTTCTTCGGCGATTGCGGGGCCGCGTACCGAACAGCAGTGGGAAGACTACGTGCCAGCGCTGAACTACCGCTTCACCGAGCAGGATGAGGCGCTTGTGAATGAGCTGGTGGTGACCGGGCATTCGTCGACACCGGGTTACAACGACCCGAGTCACCCGTTTTTTGGGCGCAAACCCCTCGGTTGAACCTGCAGGTCTTGCGCCCGCAAGCACGCCTTGCGGGCGCAGGCCTTGAATATGCAGCGATACAGCAACATGTGTTCTTGAATGACGGCACGATTTTGGGTGGTATGGCCAGAGCTTAGCTGGCAAAATGCCAGCCGCTTTGCGCGCACCTCACCATCTACTGCGCACGGCCCGAATTCTGACAAGGAACAGTTGGATGCTCGTCGCACTTGATGCTTTGAACGCGATTTATCTGATCTGCTGCCTTCTGTTCAACGCGGAACTCTTGAACATGGCAGGGGCCGATATCCCCCTCAAAAAACTCGAAGACCTTGAGACCTATAGCCAGGTCCTGGCTTCGACCAGTATGTGCATGCTGGTCTGGCGTCTGTGCTACTGGCGTTATCGGGCCCGGGGCAAGGTGCTGTGGATCTCGCTTGTCGCCTCGACCCTGATCGTTACGCCGGCCACCTGGTGGTTTCAAGGCGCTGCGCCCGACTGGATTGCCGAACAGTTCCCGGGCTCTCTGCGGGTCAGCAGCCTGTACGCCTACGTGACCAAAAAAGGGCTGTTGTATGACTCGCTGAATATCCCCGGGCTGCCGTACAAGGCCTACAAGGATCAAGGAGAGGGCAAGGCCTTTATCGCCAACCTCGGGGTGTTGATGAGCGTCCAGGGTTCGTACGTCAACCGTATCGACAAGAACTTTCAGGGTTTTGCTGCTGCCGTGTTCCGCGGCTATACCGCCCGCAACGGCGACGCCCTGTACGAGCGGCTCAATGAAACCGTCGTGCCCGATGTTGACGACATCATCCGCGAGTACACCAAGCTTGAAGGGTTTCGTGCAGCAGGGATTGCGGGGCATGAGCACAAACCCATCCCGTGGCCGCGAGGGGATCGCGACCTGGGCTATCAGCCCACGATCGATGAATACGCCAGATCGATCAGCCCGGGGGTAAGAAGCCGCGACGCGCTGATGAATTCAGACGAAATCCGCCACATGGCCAAAAGCACCCTGGGACCCTTTTACGTGAAAGGGATGAACCTGCTGGCGACGCGCCAACAATTCCAGAGCTATCTGCCCGCGATTGCCGAGAACATGGCGTTCGATGTGGCCCACACGGACATCAAGGGTCTGGAAGGGCTGAATGTGGTGAAGAACATGTGGTTCATCCCGTTTTCACTGTTGAGCGGGTTGTTCTTCGGCGCCATCAGCCTGGTGGTGTTGATCATTTCCGGCATTGAAGCCCTGAGCCGTTTGCCCGGACGCATTCGTTTCGTGCGCCCGGCCGCCATTGCCTTGATCGTCATTGTGCCTTTGGCCTTGAGCAACGGCATTGTCGATTCGGCCGGGTACCGCGATGCATTCAGAAGCCTGGGCCGGCAACCGATGGTCGTGGCCTCGGTGTTCAACTGGGCAATGACCTCGCAGGCCATGCTTTACAACCTGACAAAGCCTCTGCTGAGAGCGGAGTGAAGAAACATAAAAGGGAGATTCACCGTGCGTAACAAATTCATCGTTTCAATCCTTGCGGTCGCGATTGCGGCCAGTTCGGGCTGTGCCCAGATGGGTATCAACAAGCAGCAGGCCGGTACCGCCATCGGCGCTGTCGCGGGCGCAGTGGCCGGATCCTTTATGGGCAAGGGCAATGGCAAAATCATCGCCGTGTTGCTGACCAGTACCCTCGGCGGCTACATCGGCAACAAGATTGGCGCAAAGCTTGATGATCAAGACCGTCAGGCTCTGGCACAGCGCACTCAAGACGTGCTGAACCAGCCAGCCACGGCCTCGGGGCAGCCTGTGAAGTGGACCTCCGCGCACTCGGGCGCGACTGCCGAGATCGTCCAGGGCAAAGAGTTCACCGACACCAAAACCGTTGAAGTCAAACGTGCTCCCAAGATTGCTGCGGTGCCGTCGATGAAGCTTATCAACGAGCCGTACATGACCAAGAGCAGCTCCAACGTCCGCTCGGCGCCCAACAAAAATGCGGGCAAGGTCGGCGGTTTGCAGCCAGGCACGGAGTTCACCGCAGTGGGTTCTACCGGCGACTGGATCCTGGTGGGCCGCAAGGGTGTGACCGTGGGTTATGTGCACAAAGGCCTGGTCGAGCCAAAGTCTGTGGCCATGGCCAAAAACATCAAGCCGGCTGCCAACCTCGACGAGATGAATGTCTCGGCCGACAAGGAAACCCGTGCGTTTGACCTGGACTCGATCCCGTCGCTGCCAACCCAGCAGGTTGTGGCACAAACCTCGTGCCGCCCCGTGACCGTAAGCCTCAAAGCGGCAGACGGCGACAGCGAGCAGGAAAACAGCACCTTCTGCAAGCAAGCCAACGGCACCTGGGAACTCATCTAAGGAACCCCATGAAGAACCATGCACTTGCCCTCGCAGTGGTGAGTGCTTGGGGCCTTGCGCCTCAAGCTTACTCACATGAATTAGCCTACTCCAAGTCTGAACAGATCCACGTAGTGGTTGAAGGGGAGGCGAACACCTGGTGCAAACCGGAGATCGCCATCACCATGCAACGCCCGGCCTGGGATGATCAGAAGCCGTTGAACGTGCTGCTGAGCAAACTGCCCTTTATCCTCGAGCAAGAATGCCCGCGCGCCAGCGTCAGCTGGAAAGCCGTCGATGCAACGGGCAATGTCTACGCCACCGGCACCGGCAATGCGACACACCTGGGGCTCGCGACATTGACCGCAGCCGCAGCCGCGCCTGCTCAAGCGCCGGTTGTGGCCCCAGTTGCAGCCGCTCCGGTTGTGGCGGCCGCGCCTGCCGTGGTTGTAGCTCCGGTTGTTGCACCTGCCCCGGCCGTGGTCGTGGCTCCGGTTGTGGCGCCAGTGGCTGACGTAGTAGTGGTCCCGGTTGTGGCGCCCGCGCCTGCCGTGGTCGTGGCTCCGGTTGTGGCGCCCGCGCCTGCCGTAGTCGTGGCCCCGGTTGCAGCGCCTGTGGTTGCTGAAGTCGCTACTCCGGCTGTGGCACCCGCGCCGGCCGTGGTTGTGGCTCCGGTTGCAGCACCCGCGCCCGCCGTAGTTGCCGCCCCTGCCGCCCCTGCCGCAATTGCGGTAATCCCGGTCGCCCCGCCAGCGCCTCAGGCTGCAATTGCTGCGGCACCTACCGCTGACTTTGGCCGCTCGCTGGCAGTGGGCAACAAGAACCTGATTTCCGTCACCGACGGTGCGGGCTGCAAGTGGCTGCTCAGCAAATCGGCGATGGATTCCAGCGACCCGAGCATTGCGTTCGCGTCCTCCCCGGCCATGCCGTGTGCCGTGTCCGGCTATGCCGAAGGCGAGTTCGACAAGTTGCGCTGGTCGATCCCCAACACCTACCGCGGCGACTCATGGAACCGCACATACGTCCACCCAAGCGGGCTGATGTTCAGTCAATCGGCTGCATCGGCGGTCAAAGGCAAGGCACTGTCCTACCTCAGCCCCAATGCTGATCAGGCCTTGTTCGAAGTGGGTGAAATCCCGGCCCGTGGCATGAAGGTCTACCTGGCATTCCAGCGCTCCAAATACCGCGTGCTCACGCCATTCAGCGGCAACCCGTATTACGTGGCGGTCACAACGAACGACGGGTTTGCACTGGACCCGGTCGAGTACAAGCAGGCCGTGGTTGAGGTCTACCAGTTGATCAAGGCCACCTCGCCTTCGACCGTCGGGGTACAGAACCTGTTTATCGCCAAGAACCTGGACACCCTGTACCCGGAGGGTTACTCCTCCAGCGATGACTTGAAGATCGTTCGCACCCGCATGGGTGAAAACCGCGGCGAGTTTTACTTCGATGTGCGTGAAGGCAACAACTACACCAAACGCCGTGAAGAGATCCGTGTGCGCGAAGCCCGCCGTCAGCAAGAGCAACTGGCGCAATTGCACGCCCGCATTCTCAACCGCTACGAGCAGTTGAAAGCCGGCATGAAGGAATTTGAAGGTCGCGAAACTGAAGCCCTGGCCCAGATGGCAGGGATCAAGGTAGCGTTCCCGACGCCGATGGCCATGCTTAACCCGTCGAGCTCAAAATCTGCGGAACCGATGATGATTCACGTCACGGGCAAACGCGGTGACTTCTACGAAATCGACTTCCCGCGCAAAGGCCGGGTGCAGGCCGATACCGACCTGCAAGAGCAGTGGTATGTGCTGTATGCCGCGAACATGACGCCGTACGTGCCGCTGGTGGATGGCCGCGCTATCCCGACATTCCGCGTGTATTCGGCGGGTACGCCTGAAGCCTGCCAGCAGGATCACTGCGCAGACCGGGTGTCTTTCGGTGTGGTACTGGCCAAGGAGTTTCCGAACGCCGGTATCGACTTCAGCTGGACCCCTGAAGTGTCCCAGCAGTATGTGACTGCCTGGCAGCAAGCATCTGCCCAAATTGAGTAAGGCCCCGCCACTATGAAAACGATGAACAAGAAGCAAATCATCATCGCCGCCGCGGCCGCTGTTGTAGTCGTATTGGGTGTGACGGTTTCGATGATGTCGAGCGCCGGCAAGAAGAAAACCCAGGGTTATTACGATGACTTGAAAGAGCAGTTCTTTCTGGCAGACGTGTTGAACGAAGGGGATGTTTCCTATTCCGTCTTCTCCGGCAACCTCACGGTGACCGATCCTGAGATTCGACTGGTTGCCGCGCAAACCAACGGTACTGAAACTTTCCTCAAAGGCATGCTGACATTGCTGGCGGGCGCCAACGGTGCAGCCAACGAAACCGGCCTGGCGGCCTGGTCGCGTTACTTGCTGGACGCCACCACCGGTGGTGGTCGTGCAGGCGGGGTGTACCTCAAGGCCGACTCCCTGAAAATCAGCCGCTCCGGCGATAGCAAGGATGGCGAAATCCGGGTCCAGCTCAAGGGCCTGGACATGGCCAACCCCTACATCTCCCACAAAGGTTCTGACGTGGTACTGGTCTCGGATGTCGCCGATGAGATCCAGCCCCGCGCCGAGGTGGAAGCCAACGGGCGTGTGGTTAACTCCAGCTATTCGTGGGGCAGCAACACGGTTGCCCGCCTGCCGTTCGCCGGGGCTTTCCTGAGCACTGCGACGGGGGATATCGGCACCAAGGTTGATCTGGACTTCACCCTCAAGCGCTCCGACGATGGCGAAGGCTCGATGAAGTTTGTCGTGGTTCACCGCAACGACGGCAGCGAGACGGGCCGTATTACCCGCCAGGCCGAGTTCGCCTCGATCCCGGAGCTCGATGACGTCCAGGAACTGCTGAAAGGCGCATACAGCGGCTTCATCATGGGGGCCTACAACACCTCCATGGGGCAATCGGTACTCTCCGATGCGGCGGCCAACTTTGCCCGTAAAGCCAAGGTGGCCAACTACTCGCTGACCTACAAAGGGTTTGATCCGCTGGAAGATGGCTTCAAGGCGTACAAGGCTGCCACCAAGCGTCAGGACTTCGAGGGCTACTGCGCGCAGACGGGCCTTTCAATGTTCCAGAACGACTTCGGTGCCAAGGCCAAAAAGCACAGTGATTCGGAGTGTGCGATCGCCGCGAAGCTGGTCGACGATGGCAAGTTTGAAGAGAGCTACACCTTCAAAGAGGACAAATCCCTGTTTTCAGGCCTGTTTGTCAGCAAGAGCTATACCCTCGAGACGAACTGATCGTCTCACCTGAAACAAGGAGCCCGGTTTGCCGGGCTCCTTGATTCTCCCTTCTCCCTGCGATGACCTGCACCGCGACCTCAGATCGACATGGACGCGGCAGGGCTTTAAAGCCGCTCCTTTGGGAAATACCGACTGGGCACCTCGCCCAGCACCCGGCGAAAAACACTGGTGAAGGCACTCGGGCTGCTATAGCCCAGATCAGTCGCGACACGTGTAATAGCCTCTCCGTTACCCAGACGCACGACTGCTGCCAACAGGCATGCTTGCTGGCGCCATTCGACAAAGCTGATGCCGGTCTGCTGGCGAAACAGCCGAGTGAACGTGCGACGGCTCATGCCGACCTGACGGGTCATCTCATCAATCCCGATTTCCAGTGACGGTTGCGCCAACAGGTTACGGCAGGCCAATGCCAGCCTTGGCTCATCGGGAAGTGGCGCATTGAGGGACAGGGCCGGCATCGCGGCTATCTCGTGGAGTAGCAGATTCATCACCAGCCCCTCCCGCCGGGCTTCGTCATACAGCGGCGCAATATCCGTGGCCTGGATCAGCAGCTGGCGAAGCAGGGGGGATACGCCGAAAACCTGGCAGTGTGCCGGTAGCCCAAGCCGGGCAGTGGCGGGGCTGCGGATGTAAGTGTTGAGCATGGTCACCGGCCCGGCCATGCACATCTCGTGGGGGACGCCCGCCGGTACCCAGATAGCTCGTTGAGGGGGCACCACCCAGTTCCCCTGACTGGTGAACACCGTGATCACCCCGCAGGCGGCATAGGCAAATTGCCCGCGCTGATGGGTATGCAGCGCAAAGTGCTGCCCGTCCTGATAATTATTGGCTGTGACCACCGCGTCGCGGGGCGTGTTTTCGCAGGTGTCGATTTCAGTTTCGCGCATGGCCCGAATTTAATGATTTATGACCTCATAGTGCAAGCGGGCCGCAGCTGCAATTGTTCATAGTGAGGCCTTGGCTGGCGCATACAGCCGGCAGTCCTGCCTATCGGAATTCGAACACCATGCAAAAGAAACACCTGACCCTGGCCGTACTGGTGACGGCGATCTGGGGCTTTAATTTCCCCGTTACCAAACTGGGCCTGGCGGCTATTGATCCGCTGTTGCTGACGGCACTTCGATTCACCCTGGCGGCGTTACCGTGGGTTTTTTTTGTCAAACGCCCACCGATCGCCATCAAGTGGCTGGCGGCGTATGGATTAATTTTTGGTGTGGCGATGTGGGCGCTGATCAACCTGGGCATCGAATGGGGCGTACCGCCCGGCACTGCCGCGTTGTTGATCCAGTTCAGTGCTTTTTTCACCATGGGCTGGGGGGTGTTGCTGTTTCGCGAACACCTGAGCTCGGGGCAGATGCTGGGGATGGGACTCGCCGTGTTGGGGCTGCTCAGCATCATCCTCGCCAGCCCCGGTCACGGGACGACCCTGGGTTATGGCTTGTTGCTGGTCAGTGCCTTTAGCTGGAGCGTGGGCAACGTCATCATCAAGCAGTCCAAGGTCCGGGAAATGTTTGCCTTCGTGGTCTGGGCGAGCGTATTTCCGCCGATCCCGTTGCTGGCGCTCACATGGCTGGCGCATGGGCCTGCGCCCTTTGCCGCTTTAGCCACTCAGTTCGAGTGGGTGGCGGTGTTCTCGCTGTTGTTTCAGGTCTACGCGGCAACGCACTTCTGTTATTGGGGTTGGAATTTATTGCTGCGCGAGTACCCGGTGTCCACGGTGGCACCGCTCTCATTGCTGATACCGGTATTCGGGATCGCAGGTTCGATGCTGATGCTGGGGCACAGGGTGGGTTACAGCGAGGGGGTTTCGATGGTGTTGATCCTGTCGGCGCTTGCCGTGGGGTTGATCAAGGGACCTTGGCGTTTGCGCCTGGCGGATAGCCAGAAACAAGAAAGCCCGCACTAGGCGGGCTTCTTGAGGTGTTGCTCAGACTGTCTGAGACAGGTCTGGACAGCTATTTGGTGGAGCCGGGGTAATCTGAACAGAATATATAAGAAATTGATTTTAAATGAAAAATATCGGTTAAAAGATTCTTTGGAATACCATTTGGAATACCAAGGCTTTGGGCTGGCGGTGCAGAGGAAAGGAGGGTGTCCGGCTGGCTCCGTCACCTAAGGTAGTTTTCCTAGCCACCTTTCAGTCTGCTTGTGAAGTACACGCCATCCTCAGACTCCATCGTTATCAGAAGCTCCAAGACTTGAGCTCGTTTCAGCTCGTGCTTTTTTGCCAGCGTATCGAGTAGCTCGATCGCGGTTTTCGATAGCATGACATTAATCTGCTTCTTGTCTGCTGTGCGTTCGTCGAACTGCTTACGGTTCCATCGTTTTTTGATCGTCTGGATGATGGCTTTCATCTCATTGCGGCCGAGCTCTGCTTCATCAAAGTACAGGAGCAGCTCTTTGTAATTGTTGATAGGGAGCTGGTTTTTAAATATGGATACATGGTGCTTCTCTAGCCACTCCCAAGCGCATTTGCAGCGTTTGAGGCCATCCTTTTTGTCTTCGAACCACTCAAAAGCTCTGTCCCCAGCCTTGTGTCTAAGCCAACGATTGTGAAGGCGTTCGATTTCGTCTGCTTTCTTTGCGATATCCACATCCCAGAGATCAAGGATGGCGATGAGATGATTCCTGCCATTGAGTCTTACCAGTCCGCTAGGCAGTCCCTGAGTAGGTCTCAACTCAGTGAGCTCTTCAATCCTGCGAAGTAGCCATCGATGCTGCCGCTCATCTCCCTCAATCCACTTGAGATAGTCATGCGGGACCAGGAATCGGTCCTTTTGAGAGGCTATGTCTTTAAGGTTTTCGGTCTTGCGTTTCAGGAATCTTGCGATCTCGTCCCGCATAGTCGAGCCATTACATGTACTAGCGTCAAACCTAGCCCGCTTGTGTTGGTTTAGGTACAGCCATAGCCAGATGTCATGACGAGTGTTTTGTCGTGGTTCATTGAGTAGCTGGCTCAGCTCGTCAAGCCCGCTATCGTCAACGATAAAAGTCTCGCTCATAGTCACGCTCTATCGATTCTAGAATATTAATACTATTAATTTGGTCTGGTTTTAATGAGATTCTATATGCATTCTATTAGTGTTCTACATTGTTTCTATATAGGATCAATTGAGATTATATGTTTATTATATGAATATTCTAGAATAATTCTTATCATAGTGGCCAGTAAATACGGGCTTTGTAGCCATAAGTGGTTGGCTTTTTAGCAGTGTCTAGTATTTTTTTACCGTGTGAATCGATCCGGACGTTCAAGGCAGTCATGGCGTCAGTGACGTTTTTGTCGCGTTCCTGGAGTTGGTGGTGCATATGGCGTTAAACGTCCATTAGTAAAACGGAGCCTGGTGGGTGCTGATGTCGAGTGGCTGCGAGGTTGTCAGCACATGCTGCTGATGCTTATAGGTTGCGCACGTCAATTTCGGCAAAACGCGGGTGCACAGCGTGCGCGGTTGTTTCGAACGACTGGCCGAGACTGCTTCGAGTCTTTGGAGCGTGGGAAAGGTGGTGGCCGAAGTCGGGCGCGTGCAAAGGTAATTAATACTCTCTGCAAGGTCGAATTGATTCGTCGTCGGACATCTTGGGTAAGGTATTGGCGAAGCTCCCCACTCTGGCGTCTCCGCTTGCAGCAGTTGATCCTCCTGGGTTAAGTGGCGTCAGCCGAGTTTTAGGCTAATAAGTCATCAACTGAGCGGTACGGGCTATGCCGTTCTGGTGAAATTCTCTGCGAAGCCCTGGGCGGTCAACGTTACGCAGTAGGCGTGGTGAGTAATTTTTTACAGACGTTGCGAATCCTCTGAGCGTATTACAGGAGCCCGTTCATGAGGATCATCCGTCTGAAAGAAGTCATCGACTCGACCGGTCTGGCACGGTCGACCATTTACAAGTACATCGGGGAGGGCAGCTTCCCGAAGTCGGTCCCACTGGGTGACCGCTGCGTTGGCTGGGTTGAAAGCGAGGTGCAAGATTGGATCCTGGCAAGGATCGAGGAGCGCGACCTTACCTAGGAGGGCGTCTGAGGTAAGGGCATCTAGTAGCGAGTCATAACTCCCATGATCGGTTTGCAGTCGGTCATGGGGGTTATGCCGGCTGGACCTTGCCAGGCGCTTTCTGGGATTGCCTGGAAACTCTCCACATATACCAGGCAATGTTGCTTCCATTGCCTCAGCCTACTGGGCTTCAAACCGGATCAGGGCATAGTTTTTTACCGGAGTGATAGCGGAGCAAATATGTAAGCGTGGCGGGAGCAGTCGGGTCTCAGTTCCCTCGGTTTTCTGGAGAGGGCTTTCTCGGTGTGGGTATTATGCTTTAGTAGTCCTCACTACCCGCAGGGTTGGTACCGTTATGCATGGCAGCTACTGGCTCCCAAAGCCAGTAGGTTATGTCCTACAAGGTTGCTAATAAAAAAATACACACTGGGCACTGGTTATGAACCTAAGCCCAGTGAGTAGTAACCATGCTTCGTCATCCCGAGAACACCAACCTCCACCTGCACCACGACGACACCTTTGAAGGCCTGCCAGTGATGGTTGAGAAAGGCCCCTTCGTCCGGCAATACCTGTCCCGCTTGAAGCACACCATAGATCTGGCACTTGAGCAATACTCCAGGATATTGGCCTACAGAGTGGATCTCCGTCTGCCAGTCGGCATCGATCTACCTGACCATGCATACAGGAACAAAGTCATCAGCGACTTCATTGAGTCCTTCAAGGCGAAGATCAAGCGCAACCGTGACAAGGCCTGTGAACGGAATCCATGCGCTCATGACTGCAAGGTTCGCTACGTTTGGGCCAGAGAAGTTGGATGGGGAGGGCGACCACACTACCACTTGCTGATCGTGCTCAATCGAGATGCCTACTACACGGTTGGACGGCTGCGATCTGAAGCTGACAATATGATCAGCCGCATGCAAGAAGCATGGGCCAGTGCCTTGGGCCTGGCTGACAATCAAGTTGATGGGCTGGTTGAGATCCCCCGTAATGCGGAATACCGAGTAGATAGGTATGTGCGTGCAGGCGATGAGGACGTGCTGCCGGATCTGTTCTACCGCGCCAGCTACCTGTGCAAGTCTGCTACGAAATCGTATGGGGATCGCCAGCGAAGCTTTGATGCCAGTAAGGGGTAGCTTGGCTAATAGCCAGCCAGAGCAGCACGTTTGGCCGTGGGCACTTGGTCGCAAGATCTGGCTTTTTACTGGATCGTTGCGCAGCGGCAAGCATGCGGCTGCGATCATGATTTGATCCAATTCTCACGGCTCAATGGGCGTGTTTCGAACTTTCCTCTTGCACTGCGCGAGTGCACCTATCCTTCGACTTCTCGCTAAAACTCAGAGCGGGGGGGGCTTTCACTGCGAAAATACTCATCAAAATGATTATAACTACAGATTTATAATGTGCTGCTAGCCGGTTAAAATAGTCTTGGTATGCTATTCAGTATGATGTGCAAAAGCAGTCGATAAACTAAGTGAGCCAGCTACGATGTCCAACGAACGGCTTGAAAATCTCACCCAGCCACAACGCGACCGGCTCGCATTTGTGGAGCTGCGCGTGCGGTTCATCGGGGAGATACGCCGCCAGGATCTAGTAATTCGGTTTGGCATTCAGTCAGCCGCTGCGTCAAGGGACCTGGCGTTGTATAAGGAGTTGGCCCCCGGCAACATTGACTACGACCCCAAAGGCAAGTCCTACATCCTTGGGCCGGACTTTCAGCGCGTCTTCGATTTTCCCTCCGAGCGCGTGCTGTCATGGCTGACCCAAGGCTTCGGCGATGGCGAACCGATGCTACTCAAGGCATGGGTTGCCAGCGAAAGCCCGTCACGGCTCACTCATCCGGATCTAGATGTCCTAGCGAGTGTGACCCGAGCGATCCACCACGAATCTCCGCTTTGCATCGAGTACCACTCGATCTCCAGTGGCCGCACCAAACGTGAGATCGTCCCGTTTGCGTTGATCGATAACGGCCTGCGTTGGCATGTCCGCGCATTTGATCGAAAGTCTCGGGAATTCCGGGACTTCGTCATTACCCGGATCAAACACCCGACCTTAATGAGGGGGGGCGAAGTGCAGCCCCATGAGCGTAGCGACCAGGATATTCAATGGACCCGGATTGTCGAGCTTGAGATGGTGCCCCACCCCGATCAGCCCCGCCCTGAGATCACAGAGATGGACTATGGAATGGTTCGCGGATCTCTACGTGTGAAATTACGGGCTGCTACAGCTGGATACATTCTGCGGCAGTGGAGTGTGGACTGCTCATCTGACCACAGTCTTAACGGTCCCGAATTCAGGCTATGGCTGAAAGATCACTTGGCGCTTTATGGCGTCAAGAATGCTGTGTTGGCGCCTGGCTACTGCCCTCCGACTAACAACGAATCGGCGCCGATGCCGGCTGAACTGCAGGACTGACCTTAAAGTGAAAGTAGAGTACAAGCAGAATAAGTTGCAGCGCCTTGGGTTCAGTTTCGAACGCGGCGGGGTTCACACCGCCCGGACGATGATGCTGGTCGAACTGCGCGCCTTGTTGTCCTATGTGGACAAGGCCGACGCCGTTAAGGCCGAGTATCTCGAAGCAATCCAGACTGCCAATTGCCTCGGCAAGCGTTCAGGAAAAACGCGGACGCTGACTTTCCGGCACCTGGCCGATCTCTACGCGCTGGACCCAGGCTTGCTGGTGTTCCGCGCTCTGCGTTTCTTCTGGCTGCGCGATGTGGATGGGCAGCCACTGTTGGCTGCGCTGTGCGCTTACTCGCGCGATCCCATTCTTCGAGCCACCGCCCCCTTTGTCCTCGGTTTTCAAGAAGGGGCCACCGTTGCCCGTGAGGCGATGGAAGAGTTCATCGACGCTCAAGAACCGGAGCGATTCAGCAAGGCCACGCTAAAGTCCACCGCGCAGAACATCAACTCCTCCTGGACCCAATCGGGCCACCTGGCTGGTCGCGTCCGCAAAGTGCGCACCTGCGCGGTATCGACACCAGGCACGGTGTCCTTGGCACTGCTTCTGGGCTACGTAAGCGGTCTGCGGGGCGAGTCGCTGTTCAAGAGCGACTTCACCCGGATGCTCGACTGTTCCTTCGAAAAGACGATCGAGTTGGCGGAGGACGCCTCGCGCCGGGGCTGGATCTCGCTCAAACGCGTCGGCCAGGTGGTCGAGGTGCTTTTCCCGAACCTGATTACTGCGCAGGAAATGGAGTGGCTACGTGAGCAGAATTAAGCGATTGACTCAGTCCTATAGCAGGTATGTGGCTGTGCCATGGCGCGATGACGCGGCCGCCGCTCAGCGCGTCATCTTCTGCGTCTACCAAGAGACGGAAGAGCTGCGCCTGCGCGCCAAAGTCGACGAGTTTGAGATTGCCACCCGTGCAGCGGGACATGACTGGGCCTTGTTCGACCTGACGGACTCGTTCCCCAACTGGATGGCGTCCCAGCGTTACGCCAAGAGTTACTTCCAAAAGCCCAACCTGCTGTCCACGCTGCTGCCCAAGTACCTCAGCCATATCGAAACCGAGTTCGAGGCCTTCCTGCAGCATAAGAACGTTAGCAAGGACTTTGTCGTGGCGCTCCAGGGCGTTGGATCTCTGTTCGGCTTCCTGAAGGTCAAAGAGGTCGTGGACAAGCTTGCCCCGAAGGTGAAGGGCCGCCTACTGGTGTTCTTCCCTGGCAGCTACGAAGACAACAATTACCGCTTGCTGGATGGGTACGACGGCTGGAACTACCTAGCCGTGCCGATCACCGCAGACAAAGAATTCTGATTAAGGGGAAGCTCATGCTCAATCGCGACATCTACCAAAAAGATCCGTCGACCCGTAAGTTGGTTAACGAGGGTGTAGCTAGCGTCAATGACGAAAAAACCAATGAAGCACTTTCCGTGCTGCGGTACGAATTGGATACCTTTGTTTGCGATGGGCAGTACGAGAAGGGCTTAGTCCACATATTAGAAACCTATCTCAAGAACATCGAGCAGGCGCAACAGCCTGCCGTGTGGGTTAGCGGCTTTTATGGCTCGGGTAAGTCGCACTTGGTTAAGATGCTGCGCGCACTTTGGGTGGACAGCCAGTTCGACGACGGAGCCACTGCGCGCGGCCTCGCGTCGCTGCCGCAAAGCGTGAGCGATCAGCTCAAGGAACTAAGCACCCAGGCCAAGCGACACGGTGGTCTTCACGCAGCGTCAGGCACGCTTGGTTCCAAATCGCGTGACAAGTCAGCTCGAATGGCGCTGCTCGGCATTCTCTTCAATTCGGTCGGACTGCCAGAGCAGTACCCAGTGGCACGATTCGTCATGTGGCTCAAACATGAGAACATTTACGACACGGTGCGTGGCTATGTCGAGCAGGGGGGGCATGACTGGGAAGAAGAGTTGGACAACTTCTACGTGGCGGAGGGTCTGCACGCGGCTTTGGTTAAAGCCAAGCCCAACCTCTTCACGTCGGCGGCATCCTGCGTCGAGACACTGAACAACTTGTACCCTTATGTGCAGGATGTATCCAGCAGCGACATGATCAAGGCCATCAAGCAGGCCCTCACCCGCGACGGCAAGTTTCCGCTCACCCTCGTAGTCATTGACGAGGTGCAGCAGTACATCGGCGAAGACAGCCAGCGCTCTATCGACGTGCAAGAAACCGTCGAAGCCTGCTCCAAGAACATCGGCGCCAAGCTGCTCTTCATTGGCACCGGCCAGACTGCCGTCACTGGCACATCCAACTTGAAAAAGCTCGAAGGCCGATTCACTGTTCGCGTCGAATTGTCGGATGCCGACGTGGATGCGGTGATCCGCCAAGTAATTTTGGCCAAGAAACCCGAGGCCAAGGCTCCGGTGGAAAAGGTGATGCAAACCAACTTGGGTGAGATCTCGCGCCACTTGGCTGGCACCACCATCGGTCATCACCCGGACGACATCCAGTTTTTCCCGCAGGATTACCCCATTCTCCCAGTGCGTCGCCGCTTTTGGGAGAACGCCTTGCGCGTGCTCGACCAGACCGGCACTGACAGCCAGTTGCGCAACCAGCTCTCGATGATCCACAGGGTCATCCAGACCAATGTGGACGCACCGGTCGGCAGCGTGGTGCCAGCGGACTACCTCTACTTCGATGCCGCCGACAAGCTGCAGCAGTCCCGCATCCTGCCGCGCAAGGTCCATGAGAAGACCATGGTCTGGGCCAAAGGCACCGATGACCAGCGGCTGATGGGCCGAGCGTGTGGCCTGGTGTTCCTGATCAACAAGCTGGCTAGCAGCAACAACGAAATCGGCATTCACGCCACTGTCGATACCCTGGCCGATCTGATGGTGGAAGATCTCACCCAAGGCTCGAGCGCGCTGCGCAGCAAACTCCCGAGCCTGCTCGACAAGTGCGAGCTTCTGATGAAGGTTGGCGACGAGTACCGCATCCAGACTGAGGAAAGTGCTGCTTGGAACGACGAATTCCTCAGCCAATGTAACAGCCTGGCCAACGAGGCCCACCGGGTGGACGCCGAGCGTGACGATCGCATCCGCCGCCGCTTCGGCGAGATGGTGCGCAAGCTATCGCTCACCCAAGGCACGTCTAAGGTCTCGCGCGATATCTTCCCGGTGTTCGATGCGCAGTTGCCAGATGATGCCAACGAGAAGGTCTGCGTTTGGGTTCGCGATGGTTGGAGCATCGACGAGAACTCGGTGCGTGCCGATGCACGACAGGCGGGCAACCAGTCGCCGACGGTGTTCGTGTTCATCCCCAAGCGATCGGCCGACGACCTGCGCCACTACCTGATCGACTTCAAAGCTGCCAGCGCCACGCTGGAAAAACGTGGCATACCCAACACCGCCGAGGGCACCGAGGCCCGATCGGCCATGGAGACTACCAAGCAGACTGCTGAAGGCAAGATACGCGAACTGCTGCAAGAGGCCTTCACTGGTGCGCGTGTCTTCCAAGGCGGCGGTAACGAAATCCTGGGCACCGACCTGCAGGACATGACGTTGGAAGCGGCGACCAATGCGCTGCAACGGCTGTACCCACAATTTCACATCGCTGACCATGCTGGCTGGTCGAAGGTCTACGAGAAGGCGCAAAAAGGCGCACCGGATGCTCTCAAGAGCGTGGGCGACGATGGCGAACCCGCCAAGAACCCTGTCTGTAAAGCCATCCTGGCCTTCATTGCTGGCGGCAAGAAAGGGATCGACATCCGCAAGAACTTCGAAGGCGGCAACCACGGGTGGCCGGGCGATGCGGTGGACGGCGGCTTGCAGGTGCTGTTGGTGGCCGGGCTGATCCGTGCCCAGGACGAAAAAGGACAAACCATTGACCCGAAGGACCTGGAACGCAAGGTCATCGGCAAGACCATGTTCAAGGTCGAGTCCGCCACCATTTCAGCGGCGCAGCGCATCCAGATTCGCAAGGTGCTGCAGAAGGTAAGCCTCACTGCCAAGCAAGGCGAGGAGCTGGTCTATGTGCCGCAATTTCTGGTTAGCGCGCAAGAGCTGGCCAACCGCGCTGGGGGAGATGCCCCACGCCCGGCACGCCCTACTACCGTTGGGCTGGAAGAGATCCGCCTCACCGCAGGCAACGAGCAGTTGCTGGCGCTGTACAACCAGCGCGACGAGCTAAGTGCCGCAATTGACACCTGGAACGATCTGGCCGAGCGCATCGACAAACGTCTGCCCACCTGGAACACCCTCAAGCGTCTGCTGGTCCAGGCCAGTGGGCTGCCAGATGCCGAAATCTTGGTGGCACAGGTCACACACCTGGAGCAGCATCGTCAGTTGCTGGACGAGCCCGATCCGATCACGCCGCTGGTGGCCGGTCTCACGCAGCTGCTGCGTGAAGAGCTGAACCGCTTGCATGCGGATTATCAGGCTCGCCACCAAAAGGGTATGGCGCGCTTTGAGGGCGACACCAACTGGCAGCAACTGGAGCCCGAGCAGCGCAATAGCCTGCTTGCCACCCAAAAGTTGACGCTGTCCGACGCACCGAAAGTACAGGTGGCCGACACGGAAGAAGTGCTGGCCACGGTCGATCGTTTGTCGCTTGCGTCCTTCACCGACCGTGTGGCCGCAATCGACTCCCGGTTCGACGCCGTGCTGGTGGCGGCGGCCGAGCTGATGGAGCCCAAGGCGCAGTTCGTCAAGCTGCCCCACCGCACCATCAAGACCGACGAAGACATCGAGGCCTGGCTACAGGACGCCAAACAGACCATCGAACAGGCCCTGAAAAAAGGCCCTGTTATCCTTCACTGAGGCCTGAACAAACATGATGCAAGCACTTGATAAAGACCTGCGCAGCGCGCTGGAACGAACCGTAAAAGCGGCCCGCAAGATGGCGGAGACTGCCGCCCGCGCTGCCGTGGACCAATTGGGCGTTGGCCATGACAAGCCCGAAGCCTTTCTGAGTGATGTCGAGAAGGCGCTGCGCAACCGCCTGCGCGCCCACGGCAAGCAGCTCGGTGATGTACGCGACTCGAAAAGCTCCAACCCGACCTACGGGAAGCAGGAGGTACAGCATCTGGTGCAAGAGGTTGCTTATGAGCACTGGCACCGTATGCTGTTCGCCCGCTTCCTGGCGGACAACAACCTGCTGATGTATGACGGCGTGGCCGTCACCATCGAAGAATGCGACGAACTGGCTCCCGACGAAGGCACCAAGAGCGGCTGGGAGCTGGCAGGTAGACTAGCCGCGCGCATGTTGCCGCAGGTGTTCAAACCCGGCTCACCCGTGTTTGAGTTGATCTTCGCGCCCGAGCACCAGAGCGAGCTCGAACGCCTGCTTAAGGACCTGCCTGATGCGGTGTTCAAGGCCAGCGATAGCTTGGGCTGGGTGTACCAGTTCTGGCAGGCCGACAACAAGGAGCGCATCAACAAGTCGGAAGTTAAGATCGGCGCCGACGAGTTGCCCGCAGTCACCCAGCTCTTCACCGAGCCGTACATGGTGGCCTTCTTACTACACAACTCACTAGGCGCCTGGTGGGCTACACGCCATCCGGGCAAGCCTTGCCCAGTCAATCTCGAATACTTCCGAACTCTGGAGGACGGCACCCCAGCAGCAGGTAAGTTTGAGGGCTGGCCCGACTCACTAGCCGACTTCAAATTGCTTGACCCATGTTGCGGCTCGGGCCACTTCCTGGTGGCCTCTTTCCTGATGCTGGTGCCCATGCGCATCGCGGCGGGAGGGCTTAGTGCCAAGGAAGCTATCAACCGGGTCCTGGAAGAAAACCTTCATGGTATTGAGCTTGACCCGCGCTGCGTAGAAATAGCCGTGTTCGCCGTCGCACTGGAGGCCTGGCGCTATCCGGATGCATCCGGCAAGCCGCTCGGCGTGCGGGAAATTCCGGTGCCCAACATCGCTTGCTGCGGACTGAAGGTCGCGGCTAAGGCGCAGGATTGGGAAGCCCTGGTGCCCGACGATGTCCCCAATGCCGAATACATGCGTCAAGAGTTGCGTCAGCTGCACGCCAGTTTTTCCGAGGCGCCATTGCTTGGAAGTTTGCTGGACCCGGCACGTAGCCTGAAGAATGACCTGGCCACTTCCGGTTACGAAATGTTGACGGCTTTGCTGCGTAAAGCGTTGGCTACTGAAGGTCCGGCCCACAGGTTGAATGAAGATGATGAGCGGTGGGAGTTGGCGCTAAGCGCGCAAGGGCTGCTGGCTGCAGCGAAATTGCTGGATATGCGCTATCAACTCGTAATTACAAACGTCCCATACCTCGCAAGAGGTAAGCAGTCTGAGGCTCTACGGAATCACTGCGAGCGCCAATACCCAAAAGCAAAGGGCGACCTAGCGAATGTATTTTTAGAGCGCTGTTTGGAGTTGACGCTGGAGTCTTCATCAGGGCTTGTCCAGATTGTAATGCCGCAAAACTGGCTTTTTCTAAAGAGCTACAACCATTTTCGAAAGGAACTGCTGACCACCACTTCATGGGGACTGATTGCTTGGCTTGGAAGGTCAGCCTTTCAAACGCCATTAGATGTATCACCCATCCTGTTCTCCATACGTAGTAGAGCGAATAATAAAGGAAGCTTTCCTGTTTGCGATGTATCTGCATCAGAGGATGTCGATAGCAAAGCCATGGCTTTGAAAAATACAAAGCTAATTTGGTTGGACCCGGTTGTTCAGCTTAAGAACCCAGATCACCGCATTACGATCCAGGCGGTTGTGCAGAGCGGACTACTTCAAGAGGTCGCGAACTGTTACCAGGGGCTACGAACTGGCGACAAGGATCGATTCGTTATTCGATTTTGGGAGGTGCCTGAAAGAGCGGGCGCATGGGAACTATTTCGGGAGCCTAACTCCAAGAGTTCCGAATTCGGTGGAATGTCCTCTATCATTTTTTGGGAGGAAGGCAGTGGTGCGCTGCAAACATATGCTGTTCAGAACAGGCACAAGTTACACGATATGCACGAGTCTGGTCAGCTTGCTTGGGGTCGAAAAGGAGTGGCTATTAATGAGCAAGGCTTGCAACCTTCACGCTATTTTGGTGAGAAGTTCGATGCGAGTGTAAGTGTTATTTTTCCGAAAAATGAAGTTGATTTAGCGTCTCTATGGTCTTACTGCGCATCACCTTATTTCCTGGAGAATGTCCGTAAACTGGATCGCAAGCGAAGCGTTACCAATGCGACTCTTTTGAAGATTCCGTTCGATAGAACACAATGGCAACAGATTGCGGACCAGAGTTTTCCGCTGGGGCTTCCAAAACCATATTCGAATGATCCAACTCAATGGGTTTTCCACGGGCACCCAGAGGCATCGCCCCACCCACTCCAAGTTGCGGTAAGTCGTTTGGTTGGATACACCTGGCCAGCCGAGTCCGACGACAAGATGGAACTGTCCGACGAAGCGCGTGCCTGGGTTGCGCGCAGCAAGATGCTGGAATCCCATGCCGACAAAGACGGCATCGTCTGCATTCCGCCAGTAGGCGGTGAATCATCTGCCAGTGATCGACTTCTGAATCTACTTGCCGATGCCTACGAGGCAGACTGGAGCAACGACGTCCTTGGGCAGTTGCTGACCGCAGCCGATCACGCCGGAAAATCGCTGGAGACCTGGTTGCGCGACAAGTTCTTCACCCAGCACTGCAAGCTGTTCGGCAACCGGCCTTTCGTATGGCACATCTGGGATGGCCTGCACGACGGCTTCGCTGCCTTGGTGAACTACCACAAACTTGATTACAAGACGCTGGAGTCCTTGATCTACACCTATCTGGGTGACTGGATCCGCCGCCAAAAGCGTGATGTGGACGGCGGCGTTGATGGTGCCCAGGAAAAGCTAGCCGCCGCTGAGGTGCTTAAAAAACGCCTGGAGCAGATCATTGCGGGCGAAGAACCCTACGACATCTTCGTGCGCTGGAAGCCGATCAACGAGCAGCCCATCGGCTGGAACCCCGATTTGAACGATGGCGTTCGCCTAAACATCCGCCCATTCATTTCAGTGCCTAATGTTGGCAAAAAGGGCGCTGGAGTGTTGCGCGAAAAGCCAAAAAATCTGCATTGGGAAAAGGACCGTGGCAGCGATGTGCCGTCTGCGCCTTGGTACGAGCTCGGGTTGCAGTACGACGGCAAGGCGGGCGATCGTATCAATGATCATCATCTGAGCCTGGAAGAAAAACAAAAAGCAAGGAGCGGAAAGTGAGCAAGAAGATCAACGGCGCCGAATATCCACTAGCGAAAATATTCAGTTCGGATTTCGATTACGCCATTCCGTCCTACCAGCGGCCCTATGCCTGGACCGTTGATCAAGCGTCCGAGCTATTTGATGATCTTCATGATTTCTTCCTGCGGGAGCCGGAGGACACTTATTTTTTGGGCAGCATCGTACTGATCAAGGATGAAGGCAAACCCTATGCTGAGGTGATTGACGGTCAACAGCGCTTAACTACGCTGACCATTTTGCTGTCGGCGTTGACCGCACAATTTGCTGGTGAGCTACGTGCTGATTTTGAAAACTACATCCGTGAGCCCGGTCGTGCATCCCAAGGTTTGAAGCCAAAACCGCGGCTAGCGCTACGTGAACGTGATCTAGCCTTCTTTGCCGACCACGTTCAGGCGCTGCAGCTCGATAAGTTGCTGAGCCACGATCCGGCGCAGCTCGATAACGAATCGCAACGGAATATTCAAGGCAACGCGCGTTTACTGCTGGACAGACTCAAAAAAGCTTTCGGCGCTGATGCCGACAAACTCTGCGAGTTCGGTGCCTTCCTGGTGCAGCGTTGTTTCTTGGTCGCCGTTTCTACCCCAAGCCAGCAATCTGCTTTCCGGGTCTTTTCGGTGCTGAATAGCCGGGGGCTGGACCTGCTGCCGACCGACATCATCAAGTCGAACGTGATTGGACGCATCACTCAATCCAAGCAAGATGAGTTTACCGATAAGTGGGAAGAGTTGGAGGTGCAAACCGGGCGCAACGGCTTCGCCGAGCTGTTTGGTCACATTCGGATGATCTATGCCAGGGTCAAGGCAAGGCGCGCACTGTTGGATGAGTTCAAGGAGCATGTCCTTGCCGCCGTCGCCTCACCGGAGGACCTAGTCTCCAAGGTGATCGAGCCTTATGCCGAGGCCTATCTCGTCGCCAAGAATGCTCAATACATATCCACTGCGAATGCGTCGGATATCAATGGTCTGCTGAAATGGCTCAACCGGATCGATAACTCGGACTGGCTACCCCCCGCGATCCTGTTCCTGGCACAGAAAAAGAACGAGCCGGAGTACGTGCTGTGGTTCTTCACGAAGCTGGAGCGTTTGGGGGCGTTCATGCACATCTGCGGTAAGAACGTGAATGAACGTATTGAGCGCTATGCGATGGTCGTTGCCGGGTTGCAGAAGGCGCACTCTTTGCAGTCACCTGTCGAAGCTGTGGGGCTCACGACTGACGAAAAGGCGGAAATGTCTGCCGTGCTCAACGGCAAGATTTACTGGCTGACTGCCCGCCGACGCAACTATCTCATTTTGCGGCTGGACTCGTTCTTATCCGATGGCGCGGCAACCTATGATCCGAGCGTTTTGACAATCGAGCATGTGCTGCCGCAGACCGTCGATGCCAAAAGTGAGTGGGCTCAGACTTGGCCTGACCTTCAGGTGCGCGATGAATGGGTACATCGCATCGCCAACCTCGTGCCGCTGACCCAGAAGCGAAACTCCCAAGCCCAGAACTTTGACTTCGACAAGAAAAAGTCCGCCTACTTCGGTGGGAAGCATGGTGTCTCTTCCTATGTGTTAACGACCCAAGTGTTGAACACGGCTGAGTGGACCGCGAGCGTTGCGATGAGCCGACAGGAAAACTTGCTTTGCGTGTTGGCCGACAAGTGGGATCTGAAAAGCTCATGAAAGTCATTGATTACCTGTCCAAGGCACTTCGCGACTCGGCTGTATTCAACCCTGAGGTTCAGGTTGCGCCGTCGTGCATCCTGTGGCCCGACAAGGACCGTCAGTGGGAGGCGGTGATTCCGCGTCTGCAGAGCGAGCTGGGCGAACTGCTGGTCCTAGGCGACTACCTGCCAGAGAACCGCGTCGGCCCGGCCATCTGGCTGCGCTGCGTGATCGCCGGTAAAGCGCCGGATGTTGCCCTGCCTGCTGACCGGGTGCCGGTGTTCTATCTGCCCGGAGTGAGCCGCCAGGACTTGCGAGCGATTGAAGATTGCCCTGACCTGCTGAAGCCTTTGGCTGAATTGCAGTACCGAGGTGTAATTTGGTCGCAGGCCAACGCCAAGGACTGGACCGTCATGGCCTTCCTGAAGTCGGACCAAGGCGGCATGGGACTGGATGTGGCCCAGGACAACGAAGCCAAGAACGCCATACAACTGGCGCTCTACCTCCTGCTGGATGAGGAGTTTGAGCTTCTGAAGGACAAGCGGCTGGACAAGGACTATTTCAACACCCTGCTGACCGGCGGCGACCCTGTGCGTGACCTGCTGCAGTGGTTGGACCAGGGTGACGCGTTCCAAACCACGCGCGGCGCGAACGAGTGGAAGGCCTTCGTTGAGGTCTGCAAGTCACAGCTGGCGTTCAACCCTCAGGGCGATGGCGTTCTGGCGGGTGCCAGCAAGCTCGCGATGCGCGAGGGGCCTTGGCATTCGGTGTGGGAGCGGTACAGCGAAGCACCAAAGCGCTACTCCAACATCCCGAGCCGAATCCGCCAGTGCAAGCCGCCCGATCTGGGGATCTTCGACATCCCAGCTGAGAAGCTGAGCGGTTGGCCGCAATGGAACGAGGAGCAGGAGAAGTCGCTACATCAGGATCTGCTGGCCTTGAACCACCTGCCTGCGCATGAGGCGAGAAAGCGGGTTCTGGAGCTTGAAAAGACCCATGCGCCTCGGCGTGAGCTGGTTTGGGCCGAGTTGGGTGAATCGCCTCTGGCGTTGGCCGCCAAGTACTTGGCTGTGGTAGCGGATGTGACCAAGACTGCCTTGGCTGCCGGCTCGATAGCAGACTTGCAGTCGGGGTACGCCAACCAGGGCTGGCGAGCCGACGATGCGGTGCTGTCGGCACTGGCTTGCGTTGATAAGGCGTCTGACGTTGACGCAGTGACGATAGCGACGCGGGTAATCTATCTACCCTGGCTGGAGGAGTCTGCGCGCTACCTGCAAAAGCTGGTGGATGGCGCGTTCTACCCAGGCGGACGTATCGCCGAAGCTCCTGCCTTCTATAAGGTCGGCGGGCAATGCGTGCTTTTTGTTGATGGCCTGCGCTTTGATACGGCTCGGCGGCTATCGGCAGCTTTGGAGGCGCGAGGCTACCAGTTAGCTGAGACAATCAACTGGACGGCTCTACCCAGCGTAACGGCTACGGGAAAGGCTGCCGTCTCCCCGGTCAGAAGCAAGATTAGCGGCACTGATGATTGCGATGACTTTGAACCTTGTGTCGCCGCCACGGGCCAGTCGCTTAAGGGGGGCTATCACCTGAAAAAGCTGCTGAACGACAACCACTGGAGGGTGCTGGATCGTACCGATAACGGCGACGGCCTAGGCAACGCGTGGTGCGAATTTGGCGACATCGACAGCGAGGGACATGCGCGCGGCTGGAAGCTGGCCAAGCACATCGACCCGCTTCTAGTAGAGATTGCAGAACGTATCGCCGCCTTGTTGGCTGCAGGTTGGAGCAGCGTTAGGGTGGTGACCGATCACGGCTGGCTGCTTATGCCGGGCAAGTTACCCACGATTCAGATGTCCAAGGACCTCACCGACAACAAATGGGGACGTTGCGCCTCGATCAAACCAGGCGCTTCCACCAGTGAGCGTTTGTACCCTTGGTTCTGGAACCCGCATCAGCAGTTCGCTCTGGCCGACGGCGTGGGGTGCTACGGCAAATCGGTGGACTACAACCATGGCGGGCTGAGCCTTCAGGAATGTCTCACCTTGGATCTTGTGGTGACCCTAGCTGGGGGCGCATCAGGTAAGCAGTTAGCCAAGGTGACCGACATCGCATGGAAAGGCTTGCGCTGCACGGTTGGCGTCGACGGTAAATACGCGAATCTGTCACTGGACATACGGACGCAGGCAGGAGACCCAGCATCCAGCGTGATCGTGTGCGTGAAGCCGCTCAAAGACAACGGCACCGCATCGGTAGTTGTTGAGGACGAAGAACTGCAAGGCCGCGCGGTATTTCTGGTTCTGCTCAGCGCCTCGGGCGAGCTGGTGGCAGAGGCAAACACTGTGATCGGAGGATGATGAATGATTGAATTGGATCAGATAGACAAAAAGGCCGCCTCGGTGTTGGACGGGTATCTGGTCCGGAAAGACTTGGTGCGTACCTTCAGTCGGCAATTTCCGGTACCCACCTACGTTGTCGAGTTCATGCTCGGGCGCTATTGCGCTAGCATCGATCAGGAGGAGATTGACGAGGGCCTGGAGATTGTTCAGCGCCAGCTTAAGTCTCGCACGGTGCGTGCCGGCGAGGAGGAGCTGTTCAAGGCTAAGGCACTTGAGACAGGTGAGGTGAAGATCATTGACCTCGTGACAGCGCGTGTGGACAACAAAGGGGAGTACGTGGCCAGCCTGCCAAGCCTGCGCCTGACGGATGTGCGCATCAGCAGCGAGCTGGTCAACGAACACCAGCGCATGTTAACCGGGGGCTTCTATGCTGAGCTGGGGGTGACGTTCGATGTGGCCATCGCCCAGGAAGCAAAGGGGCGTCCATTTGGGATCACGTCGCTGCGGGAGATTCAGCTGTCCAAGCGCGACGTGTTGGAAATTCTGGCCAAAGCCCGCCAGGCGTTCACCTCCGAAGAATGGAAGTGCTTTCTGCTCCGATCCATCGGCATTGAGTCCGGCGAGCTTAGCGACCGCCAGCGGAATGCTCTGCTCCTGCGCATGGTTCCGTTTGTGGAGCGCAACTACAACTTGGTAGAGCTCGGTCCGCGCGGCACTGGCAAGAGCCATCTGTTTCAGCAGGTTTCGCCCTACGCCCACCTCATTTCAGGCGGCAAGGCCACTGTGGCCAAGATGTTCGTGGAGAACACGGCCAAGGGGCGTCGGGGGCTGGTGTGCCAGTACGACGTAGTCTGCTTCGACGAGGTGTCCGGTATTTCCTTCGATCAGAAGGACGGCGTGAACATCATGAAGGGCTACATGGAGTCCGGAGAATTCAGCCGTGGCAAGGAGAGTATCCGCGCGGATGGCAGTATCGTCTTGGTCGGCAACTTCGATGTCGATGTGGAACACCAGCAGCGCGTGGGGCACTTGTTTGGCCCTATGCCACCGGAAATGCGTGACGACACCGCCTTCATGGACCGCATCCACGCGTTTCTGCCTGGTTGGGACGTACCCAAGATCAACAAAGACTTGGTCACCAATCACTTCGGTCTGGTCAGCGATTTCCTGTCCGAGTGCTGGAGCCAGCTTCGTAACCAGAGCCGAGTGAGCGAGCTGCAGAACCGAGTCTTCTTTGGCGGCGCCCTGTCTGGCCGCGACACGAATGCGATCAACAAAACGGTCAGCGGCTTGCTGAAGCTGCTGTACCCCAGCGCAGATGTCCCGGTCCCCGATGAGGATTTGGAGTGGGCCGTTCGCATCGCCATGGAGGTTCGGCGCCGGGTGAAGGAGCAGCAAAAGCGCGTGGGTGCTGCCGAATTCAGGAACACACATTTCAGCTACATCATGGGCGCTGACGGTGTCGAGAAGTTCGTCTCCACGCCAGAACTCCAGAGCGACAACAGTATTGGCGGCGACCCGCTGGAGCCTGGACAGGTGTGGACCATCAGCCCCGGTGGTGGCGAGGAAAACTCTGGCCTCTACCGCATCGAGGTCAACGATGGCCCTGGGTCAGGTGTGAAGGTACTCAACAAGCCCATTCCGCCGGCATTCCGCGAAAGCATTGGTTTCGCCGAGCAAAACCTTTATGCCAGGTCGCTGCAGCTAGTTGGTGACAAAGATCCCAGACAGCATGAGTTCACGGTGCAGCTTCGAGCGTTTGATGCGGCGAAATCTGGCGCGAAGCTCGGCGTGGCTTCTTTAATTGCTCTGTGCACATCTCTGTTGAAGCGAAGCGTACGTGGCGGCTTGATCATCGTTGGGGAGATCAACCTCGGGGGGTCGATCGAGCCCGTTCATAATGCGGTCACGATTGCTGAAATCGCCGTTGAGAAGGGCGCAACGTCGCTGTTAGTACCCGTGGCATGTCGACGCCAATTGGTCGATTTGTCCGATGATATGGCGACCAAGATCGATATCCAGTTTTATTCGGATGCCAAAGATGCCTTGCTGAAAGCAATGGCTGACTGACCCCAAAGGAGCATCACAGTGGTGTCGGTCGTCATTCAAATGCACCGAATACAACTTGAAAAAAATAAGAAAGCATAAGCTAAAAGCACATCCACACCGATAACCACCCCTGGCAGTCGCCAGGGTGTAGTTTATCGGGCGGAGTGATTCAGCCAGCCATTATGGGTTACAGGTAACCCCGTTCAGCCAACGATACACAGCCCTCAGCGCCCACTACCACATGATCCAGTGTCTGGGTGCCAATCATACTGAGAGCGTTCTTGAGGATTGTGGTCAGCGTGCGATCGGCGTGGCTGGGCTCCGGGTCGCCGGAGGGATGATTGTGGACCAGGATCACGGCTGCGGCGTTATGCTCCAGGGCGACCTTGACCACTTCCCGTGGGTACACACTGGCTCCATCTAGCGTGCCTCTGAACAGTTCTCTGAAACCAATCACACGGTGCTTGGCATCAAGCAGTAGCAAGGCAAAGACTTCATGCTCATGGTATTGGAGCAGTGTTTGTAGATGGCTGAATACTTGCTTAGGCTCAGTCAATGCCCGACCTTTCGACAGACGACTCATCGCCAGTTGTTGCGCCATCTGCAGGATATCAGCCTCGGTGACCGGGGACTCCATGACATAGGTACCGGTCGTTTCACCGGCTATCAGCTTGTGATATTTCATGCGGGTATTCCTGTACGAATGCGTGAGAACAGCGGGAGATTGAGCAACCCGATTACTGAACGCTGGGCTTGCCGTTGTTCCGCGTGGCTTGCGACTCCAGCTTTTGCGCGAGTGAGGGTTTGCCATGCGCTGCCAGTTGGGCTTGGGCCTCTATATGTCTGGGTTGATCTTCAATGGTTGGAAAGAACTCCTCGACGATGGTACGAGTGTCATCCTCGGTGTTTTCAAAGGCCCCATTGTTAAAGCCTCGCTGGGCCGCCTGATCCAAGGCGCTCTGGTCAAAGCCCGAGGCTTGTCGGGTTTCGTCCAGCTGCTTGGCTTCGAGCAAGGCGTCTTCTAGGCTCAGGCCGTTGCGAACCGTGATATCGACGTAGAAAATCGGTGTGCCGTGGCTCAGGCGAGTGGACTTACCACGCAGACGTAGCTCCAACGGCAGACAGGCCTGGCGATTGCCGGAGATGGCTTGTAGGTAGTGCAGACGCGCTGCCAGGGTACGAATGCTGTTGTAGCCCGTGGTGCGAAAAACAAAGCTACCCAGCGGATCGTCATCCCCGATGACAACATTCAGTCGTCCGTAGGGCTTGCAGGCTCCGCCTTGCGCCAGCGAGCAGCCATCCGGTGAAGGGCAGGGCAACGACTGGATGCCTTCCTTGGTCAAACGCTTGCAGGTTTCACCATTGCCCACGCACAGCGGCCGGCCGGTGGTACGGTCGAACAGGCTGTAGTCAGCCCGAAAGTTGAGGTCCGGCTCGTTGAACAACAAACGGATCGGAATGCTGCGTAGCTTGCCGTCCTGGCCATTGCGCAGTTCCTCATTGAGCGGGTGCAGCAGCCAGCCGTCGCGGCTCAGTACCTGCGAAGTAATAGTGAACTGATCGTCTTTCTCCGGCAGACGTTTGCCGTTTTTCTCGACGACCTTGCCGATGGAAATACGCCCGAGTACAGGAGGGGTGATCGCTAAACCTTTGAGCATGGCGGTTATCCTTGATCTGGAAATAAAAAAGCCACCGGGACGTGATAGGTCCGGGTGGCTTATGTATGGTGGGTAGAGTCAGGCGATCAGAAAACGCCGACTGCCTTCGCGGAGCTTGCTGTAGCGGATCTGCAGGTAGGGTTTGTCCTTGAGCATCTGCTCGACATCCAGCACGGTGCTGTCCTTGGACTTCTTCCAGCTGATGTAGCCCTCGGTAAACTCCGCGCGGGTGGCGATGCCCATGGCCTGCTGCAGGACTTGTTTGAGCTGCGCCTCTCGTGTCTCCTGTTGGTTAATGCTCTGGCGAACAGCCTTGAGTTCCCGGTAGGTAGTTGCCAGTTCCGGGTGCTGGCTGAAGTCCAGGGTCTTACCGTTGTCCTCGGGGTAGAGGCAGCGTAGTGCGGCTTCCGCTGAGTCCGTACCATCGGCCGGTGGCGGGGTATCACTGACCACGTAGTCCCAGAACAGCCGTTCCAGGTCTATAAGCCGAGCAATCATCGACTCGTCTCGTTCGATGCGGTGGATCTCCAAGTGTTGGCCACCCAGCAGTACCGCCACATCCGCCGCCTGCTTGCCGGTCACCGCCAACTGGTGCATGACCTGTAACTGCACATACTCAGGCACGCCTTCTTTCCAGAGGCGAGCGCCGTTAATGCCGGCTGTTTTGCATTCAAGGATTTGTACATCGTCTGCACCCATCACCTCTCGGTCGATGTTGGCCAGCATCCAGGGCAGTTTAGGATCCGGATTCTGCAGCACTGCATTGATTCGTCGTACTCGGTTACCGCTACGCTTGCTGTAATGCCAGGCGACGATGGGCTCCAGCACATTGCCCCAGTAGGCTGGACTCTTTTCATCATTTTGATCTAACTTTGGCAGCGAACTGTCACGGCCAGTTTTTTCCAGCCACAGTTCCAGCTGGGATTTGTAAGGATTGAGACCTACGGCAGCAGCGGCATCCGAGCTGCCGATGCCTTGTTTGCGCACGGCCAGCCAGTCTTCTCGGGGAAGTTGTTTGGTCCCCACCAGGCGCAAGGCGGGGCGGGGTTTACTGCAGGATTGTTGCAGCTTTTGCGTTTCCATGATGTTTTCCTATCCGGCATAAAAAACGCCCGGCCAGCAGAAGCTGACCAGGCGCTTTAATCGTTGAGTAGGTGAGTGGGGCTAGGCGACGAGTTGCAGCGCTGCGTTCAGTGCGCGCTCTTTGAGGACGGCCCCGGCCCCAAACCACGCAGAGTCCATGCGGTACTCAGTACTCCTGGCGCGTCGCTCGTGATCGACATACTCCGTAACGGCGTTGAGCAGGCCCCACGCAGTTCCTTGAGCTGATTCAAGCGTCGCTCCACGACCTTGGCCTTCGTACAGGCCTTGGACTTTGCGCAGCGCTCGCTCATTCGGCAGCACTTCCGGCAGTTTGCTATGGGGGGCTACGTCACACAGCACATTCATGAAGAAGCCCATCGCCTCATGCCACTGCACCTTGCGCTCCGCCAGTGCGCGCATGCGGTACATAAATTCATCCCATTGCGAGACGGCGATGCCGAGTTGCTTTTTCACCGCCTGTGGATCAAAGCGCGTGTTGTGCGGCACCTTGATTGCGCGTGTAGCGCCGTTCAGGGAGATGGTCAGGGTGTTATTGCAGACCACGCGCACCGTGGTCGGAGTGGCGGTGGTGGCTAGGGTGCCGTCGCAGGAGGTAGCCAGTAGAAGATAGCCATTCACCTGATCATTACCCTTCAGCGCGGTTGTCTGCCCCGTCCTGGCTAGAGCCCAGAATTTGCGACCACCTTTGAGTATCCCAGCTGTTTCCAACTCGTAGCCGGAGACCTCAGTCAGATCTCGGTAGAACTCCAGCACCTCACGAGGCTGCACAACTTGGTAGCGGTTGGAAACAACCGACAAGGGGGACTTGGTGTCGGAGCGATACAGCACCTTCTGTTCCGGAAAGGAGTGAATCGTGCCCAGGTTGCCGACCGTGTCGGCCTTGAAGTGAACAGGACTTTCCTGAATCTGCCAGTTCATGCCGGCTTCGCGCTGCCAGATTTCCAGTGGTTGCTTTTGCGTTAGGCGGTTACCCAGACCGTGCCAAGGGGTAGCGCCAACGTATGCCATTTGTTCGACGAGATGAGCCATGGGAGTGATTCCTTTGGGTGCGTGCCGGCATAAATGCTGCGCATCACGCAGCACTGGCCGAAGAGTTTTTTAAGAGGATTAGGCTGGTAGGTTGAAGCGATGATTGCAGGCAAGGCAGAGGTTGTTGGCAAGCAGATGGCGATCTAGCGACTCACCCAGTTGGGCGCCGAGCGCACAGCCGCTGACACCGCCGGCCAGTCCGCCTAGGATGACACCTGACACTGAGCCGAGGGTGATGCCGATGGGCCCAGCGATAGCACCGATAAGCGCACCAGCCTGACCTCCTGCTAAAACTGCGCTGACACCTCGGGCTGCACCGCCTACGCTGCCGATGGCAGCCCCTATTTTCATGGCGTGATGGAAAGAGGCAATTTTGGGGGAATGACAGCGAGGGCACTGTAATGACATGGGACGAACCTTCTTGGTGTTGATGTCATTACGGTTATGTAGGACTAAGATTTTTTCGAATTGAATAGTTTTGCTGGCCAGTTCGGCGGCTCTTCCTTAATCCTAGAGAGCAGAAGGGTCTTGACCCTTTGGCTACTTCAAACATGATAATGCATCACTTAATTCAAGTGATCCTGACGCGAGTGGCCAAGGCCCCCACTGAACATGATCTTTTGAAGCACGTTTCTCGCTTATGAATTTGGGGTTTGAGGATATGGAGGTCGTGTATTGGGAGGGTGGCCTTCTGCGCCACGAAGTTGCTGCCATCGAGGCCATGGAGAAAACCTTCAAAGGCTCCGAACCGCCCAATGGGTCATCCACAGCGAAGGGGGTGATGGCTCAGCAGCTGAAAGCTCTTGCTGCCGGGGCGGGTGGGATGTGGCCCTGGCGTGGATATGCGGGTTTCCGTTTTGCGGACGCTCGAGGCGCAGAGGGTGAGTTTGACCTTGTTATTGTTACGCACAAGAACGTGCTTATCGTAGAGCTGAAGCACTGGCACGGGGAAATTACATACAACGGCGGGAAGTGGTACCAGAACGGCAGCGAACGCGGGCGCTCACCGGTTGCCGTAACTCAGAACAAGCTCTTCCTGCTGCAAAGGAAGCTCCAAGCTATCAAATCGAGTTTCCCAGGCAACCGCGTACCTAACATTCAGTTTTGCGTTGTCCTCACCGGCGATTGCACCTTTGCCGACTTGCCCGACAATGAGCTCAACCACGTTCTGACCCTTGGAGACTTCTTGGCGCTCGCGAACGAGGGTCAATACAACAAGCGGTTCCGGCCGCACCCGGCTCAGCAGGGACTGAATCAGCATTTCGACGTGTTCGATCGCTTGCTCAACAAAGGGAATACTAAGCCAAAAGAGCTGATCGTTGATGGTTTCAGAGCTCAGGAACTGATTTTCGAGCACCCTGCTAAGGTGTATGTCGAGCACCAGGCGAAGAACGACAACAACAAAGACGAGCGTGCGCTGCTGCGTCTTTGGGATTTCTCCAAGCTCGATGATCTGGATGCCAAAACGCCGGAGGGGCGATTCAAAATCCTTTCACGTGAACGTGACGTGTTGGTCTATCTGAGTAACCGGGACTTGGACCTGGGTAGACGCTGCCTTCGGCCGATGAAAAATCCTTCAAAGGACTCTGTGACCCAGGAGTATTCCGAGCTTTGTGAGTTGCCCTCGGAGCACTATCGTCTAAATGAATTCATCCATCGCTATGTGGGGCAGTTCGATCAATTTGGCCGAATACGGTTAGTAAAGGTCTTGGTCGCGCAGTTCTCGCTTATGCATGGGTTCAAAGTCGCTCACCGCGATCTCGGTGACCATAGCATTTGGTTTTCACCGGACAGCAGTATCTCGCTGTCAAATTTTATTGCCGCATATCACCAGCCAGCAGGAACGGTCGGCCCACGTCGTGACCAGTTGAGCATCGGCGCAATCTGCATGCCAGAGGACACCAATCCCGACGTTTATCGGGGAACACCGTTTCAACGGGATGTCTTCGCGCTTGGCCTCATGTGCTGGCATCTCATCACTGCGACCGCGCTTCCGCTCAAGTTTGAGGACACGCACATTGAGAGCGCGCGCCGTGAACTAAGTAGCGCGGACGATTGGTACGCTGCTGTACTTCTTCGGGCTATGGAGATTGATCCTAACGACCGTTACCCCGACGCTGGTGCGCTGCTCGATGCATTGAACCGGGACACGCCAAGAATTGATGGGGCATTCGAGTTTGATCACAGCCTTCTGGAGCGCTTCGGGTCGAGCGGATTCGTCCCCTATAAGGTTTTTCCGGTAGAAGATGAGCTTGTCGACTCCGAGGTCAAAGAGGTTTATCGGTCAGGTTCTCACGTAGTCAAAATATGGCCGACCCTTCACGCCAACTCAGTCTCTGGCGGTGAAGGTTCTATGCTGCTTGCATTCTTTGAGCGGCTCGAATTGTTGCAAAAAAGCGGCTATGAATTCCTCCCTGAGATCGAAAGTTTTGGGTACGGTAAGGGCGGGACGCCGTTTCTGATCCAGCGTCATGTCGACGGATGCGACTGGAGTGGGTTGCATAAGCCTGAGCGCGATGTCGCCTTCATCGTGGCCCGGAAGCTAATGGCTGCGGTTGAATGTCTTCACGAGCAGCAGGTAAGCCACGGTGATATCCACCCTGAGAACGTGAAGGTATGCGTTACTGCCGGCGATCCGGCCTCCTGTGCCGTATACCTGCTGGACATGCCTGACTTATGCGCCTCGGGCACCCAGCCGTTCAATCATCGCTACAGTCCACTCTTAGAGAACTGTACTGTCATTGAACGAGACAATTTTGCTGTCATGCGCATGACGGTCGAGCTGCTTGGGATGGACTGGGATGAGCCTAGCGATGCTGATATTCCCGAACTCAGAGCAGCAATCGATCAGGAGCGGCAAAGCGAGTCGGGATTCATCTCTCTCGAGCGATTTCGGGACGCTCTTGAAGAAGCGAACAATCCACCCAAGGCTCGGCCATCGATCGCAATCGATGTCGTAAGTCGAGATGAGGTCGAGGGGTTTACCATCTACCCCGATAACGGTCGGCTATACATCAAGATCACCTCGGATCGGCAGGATCCGAAGCTTCTGGTCGTAAGCTTCGATGGAATTGGTGGCGCATTCCGTGCCACCTACGATCCTGCCACAAGAGTGTTCATAAAAGCCTTTGGACCGAAGGTGCAGGACAGTGTTCGGCAGCGTGAGGCCCAGGATGCTGACTTCGAAGTCGACGTCAGCATCAAGGTTTCCGTCGGCCGATATTCCAATCTGGCCACACTAACTGGCTTCATGGAGCAACAGGCGGGTTTTGGCGACCTCGCAATCAGTATCCTCAACGACTCTCGCGCAGCTCTCCTCGCCCAAAATGAGGAAAAGCCATTTGGATCGATCGTCGAGGCTGTATTAGAGGAGGACGCCGATCTAACTTCCTCTGAACCATCCCGTAAGCCATACCCGGTAACCAAGGTATGGAAGGCGATTCTGGAGACCGAAACTGAGGCCTTACCAAGTGTCGAGGTTGCCGATGTGCCCAGGATGCACAAAGACGGGGTCGGGCTTCTGATTCCGTATTCGGCGGAGCGGGAGGTCCTAGAGTCATTCGATTCAGACGAAACAGTTTATCTATCGAGGCGGAGGGACGGAAAGACAATCGATTTGGGCGCAGTCAATATCCGTCTAAGCACCCAGTCGGAGATCTATTTGGCCCTATCGAAGCAGGCCAAAGGCATTCAAGTTGACGACCTGCTGTTCTTGCAATCGCGATCGACCCGAACCTCCTTTTCGCGCCGCAAGCGCGCGACTGAGCGCATGTTGCAACGCCTGTCAGTCGTCCCGAATCTTATCGACTATTTTGACGAGGAGTGCGATGCAAAACCCGAGCGATTTAATGAACCGCCGACAGAGCACCACTTCAGAATGTATGAGCGTCAGGCTCCTGACGGTACCACCGTCGGACTGAATGACGCACAGAAGGAAGCATTTGCGCGGCTCGTCAGCACTGGACCTCTTGGCTTACTGCAGGGGCCGCCCGGTACCGGTAAGACCGAATTCATCGCTGCGTTCAGCCATTACCTAATCAGTGAGGTTGGTGCACGAAATATTTTGCTTACCAGTCAATCGCACGAAGCGGTGAACACCGCAGCTGAGCGTATTCGCTCCCACTGTCGAAAACTCAATACTGACCTCGATGTGGTGCGGTTCAGCAATAGAGAGCAGGTTGTTTCTGACGAACTACGGGATGTTTACTCCCGCTCCATCGTTAGCCAGCAGCGCGAGTCATTTCGTGCCGAGATGGCGCATCGGCTGAGTCTCATGGCCCCATCCCTTGGCGTGAGCGCTGCCTTTCTCGAGCGGTTGGTCACCGTCCTGCAGAAAGTTGGTGGACTTGTGAAAGGTCTTGCTCGACTAACTGCCGACTTGGAGTCGGAAGAAAGTTACGAAACGACCGGAAACGACAATTCGGTGACTTTGGGCGAGATGCGCTCCGAGCTCCTAGAGTTGATGCGCCATGACTTCGAGGTTGAGGTTGACGAGGAGGGCGCCCCCTTAATGTGGTTGGAGCAAGTCCAGAACAAGATAGCCAGTGACTTCGGCATTCGTAGCCATGAACTGAAACGCTGTCTGGCGTTGATTACGCTCTCCGACGACATGCTTGAGCGCATGGGCAGCGAAAAGGCCAACTACGATGAGTTTTTGGTGAGAACCCGTACTTTGGTGTGCGGCACCTGTGTCGGTATTGGCTTGAACCACCTCAAGCTTGCTGACGGCAGATTTGACTGGGTGATTATCGATGAGGCTGCCCGTTCCTCGCCAACAGAACTAGCGATCGCCATGCAGGTTGGTCGGCGAGTACTCCTTGTAGGAGATCACCGGCAGTTACCGCCTTTCTATGAAGATGAGCACAAGAAAGCCATCGCCAGGTCGTTGGAGCTCCACACGACCTCTGGGGAGTTCCAGCACATCATGCGCAGCGACTTCGAGAGGGCATTCGAGTCCCCTTACGGGCAGTTGGCTAGCGCCACGCTTAAAACCCAATATCGGATGCAGCCCCCAATCGGCGATATGGTCTCGGAGGTTTTCTACCAGGGGCTGCTGGAGACAGGTGAACGGCTCATACCAGAACATTTCGACCTTGCTCCTGGTTGTCTGGAGCAGGTGTGCGGCTGGTTGGACACTGGCACCCTTGGCATCAGGGCATTCCATCAGTCGCCCAATGGCAGCATGAGCTTGATCAACCACGCCGAAGTAGACGCGATCATGCAGATGCTCAAGGAGATCGAACAGCAGACTGAGTTTTCCGATGGGCTCATTGATGAGATGAGCCGTACGCAAGAGCCTGCAATCGGCATCATTTGCATGTACGGCGATCAGAAGAAGCTAATGCGACGAAAGTTTGCGGAACAGAACTGGCCGGATGCATTTAAGCGATTGGTCAAAATAGACACGGTGGATAGCTACCAGGGAAAGGAAAATCGCATCGTGATAATTTCACTTACGCGCTCGTGCGCGGACCAGTCACCTGGGTTCCTACGCTCATCTAACCGGGTGAACGTAGCTCTATCCAGAGCAATGGATCGGCTAGTAGTGGTCGGGGATATGCGAATGTGGGCTGGGAGAAATGCGGAGTTGCCGCTGGGTAGGGTCTGTACGTTCATTCGAGAACGTCAGCACAAAACCGGCTATGCAATCATTCCGGCAAAAGGAGCTGCAAAATGACTACGAATGAGCTTCGTTTGTTTGAGGTTGATATCAGCGTCCCGGTTCAGCAGTTCCGTATTGAGTACACCCTAGTTGAGCAGGGCGGGTTGCCTTTTGTTCCAGAGTTCCTGTTACGACTGTTGAGGGTCTCAGCACTACCGCCTGCGGACATTGCCCGTTTTTTCGGGTTCACGCCGAAGGAGGTCAGTACCGCTCTCTTGCCGTACTTGCAGCAAGGCGAACTGACCCTCGCCGCTGATGGACGCGTGGTGCTTACCGAAAAGGGGCTGAGACTGTTCGCTGGCGGTGGTGAAACCCCTATCGTTAAAGGGCGCAAGGAGTACCGGAAGACTCTTGCATTCGATCTACTCGCCTACTCCTTCGTCGAGCATAAGAAGCATCGCTTAGAGACCCCGAGGTGCTCTGTAGTTCTGAGCGCAGATCCTGCTATGCGCGCCGAATCCGTGGCGGGTGCAGAGCGAGCGTTTCAGCACAATCTATTCAAAATCTATCGGTCCGGTGAGCTTTGTGGTCAGGTAGACGAAATGCAGGTGCCTGAGCTGTACAAAGTCAGCCAGGTTCGGAAAGAGCGGGAGGGTTATATCCGGTTTGCAGAAGCTTACTGCCTCGACTTGGAGACGATGAACTTTGGGTTCGCAGAGCATGCCGGGCTGCCCGAGGAAGATCTTTACATCGCCCAGCGAAGTCTCCAGCTGGCAGGACTTGTAGGGCGGCGCAATATCGAAACGTTAGTTGCCTTTGCTGACAGAATAGGCGATCAGCGTACGCTAGACATTCTCTCGACTGGCGTCCTCGATCTAAGCAAGGCTGCGCAAGCATCGATTGCGACTTTCAGAGCGGGTCAGGCCGAAATAGAACCGATCTACGGTGCTCTACAGATAACGCGCAACTGGGATCGAGCGGAATACCTCCTATCCAAATATGCGAAACGACTTGCGAGCGAAGATGCCAATGAGCCTGTTACGCTAACTTGGCTGGCCCCGGCTGCCCATGGTTTGTGGGGCAAGTGTTCGCGCCATAGTCAGGCGTTGAGCACGTTTGTTGGTTCTGCAACATTGAAGGCCAGTGGGAAGGAGAAGTCAGTCTTCAGCCCGAGACTACTCATCCCGCTGGCCGATCAGCACGACGACCAGGCGCGACGCCGAGCTTTTAACGAATGCAAAGAGGCTGAGTCGGTCCTTCATAGCTTTATAGAGTCCGATGCACTGTCAGCGCTTGAGATTGTGAGCCTTGTGGATTCGTTTGCGATTGTTGTCTACCACCTAGTCCAGCCCGACCTGCATCCGGTGCCAATTCCCTTTGGCTTTATCACTGAAGACAAAGGAATGGTGCGCCGGATTGAGGCCGCCATAGAGGATAGGCTCGCGGAATACACAGAGGGCAATGTGCCGCGGTATCTTGGGCCGATGACGAAAAGCTCGAATTCGCTGAAGCGTATGTAGCGACAACTTTGGATTGGTAGAAGGGACTCGTTGAACCATTGCTCAAGAAGATGTACGCAACGATGAAGTCCGATGTAAAGGAGTCCAACGACGAGGTGTCGGAGCAATGACGTTCTTTCTACTCGGGAACCATTGGTTTTCCGACACTGGGTCGTAGGTCAACGTATCGGCACGACTTTTCTGTCCCTGTTTTCCTTGATAGCTGACACTGACAGGTTGCCGCTAGCTGCTTCTTGGATGTGCTCGCTCCACCAAGCCATCATTGGGCGTCTGCGCTCGATGTAGTCCGCTCGGTTGTAGGCGCTGCGTACCTCGTCTTTATCGACGTGGGCAAGCGCAACCTCGATCAATTCAGGATCACAGCCGTGCTCATTGAGAATGGTGCTCGCCATTGAACGCATGCCATGACTTACCAGGCGCCCTTCGAACCCCATGCGCTTCAGCGCCATGTTGGCGGTCTGGCTGTTGCAGTGGGTGCGAGGGTTCCGGTCTGCAGGAAACACGTACTCCCTGTGTCCACTGTAGGGCTTGATGGCATCAAGGAGCGCCAAAGCTTGTTCAGTGAGCGGAATGATGTGTATCCGACGTTTCTTCATGCGCTCAGCCGGTATCGTCCAGATCTTCTTCTCGAAGTCGATATCCGCCCAGCGCGATGTGGCCGCCTCGGCTGGCCGAGTCATGGTGTGAAGTTGCCACTCAATCAGGCAGCGCGTAGTTCTTTTTATGCTGGCATTAGCAATTGCCAACATGAGCTCTTTCAGCTCGTCGGGCGCCAGGGCGGCCATATTTTTCTTTTTGGGCTTTTTGAAGACGGCGCGGATTCCACTGAGTGGATTCGCGTGAATTAATCCCGAGTTGACACCATAGGTCATGATTTCATTGAGGCGTTGGGTCAAGCGCTTAACAGTTTCAAGACTGCCCTTCGTCTCAAGGGGGCGAAGCAAATTTATGACTTTTGGGGCGGTGATAGCAGAGATCGGGGTGGCGGCCAGATCAGGGAAAACGTGCAGCGTGAGAGAGCGCCAAATATCTTCGGCGTACGCTGGGGTCACTGAGTCCTTTTTGAGCTCGAACCACGCTGCCGAGATATTTTCGAAAGTGTGTTCCGTGGCTGCTCTTTTCGCGTGCCGCTCGGCGTCGCGTTTCTCTTTAGGGTCCAGCCCCTGGGCGACGAGCTCTCTCGCTTCCACGGTTTTCTTGCGTGCTTGAGCCAGGCTTACCTCAGGAAAGGTGCCCAATCCCATGTTTATTCGCTTTTTCGTCACGGGTTGGATGTAGTTGAAATTCCATAGCTTTGAGCCATTGATTCTCACTCGCATCTGAAGGCCGTTGCCATCGGTGAGTATGTAGTCCTTTTCCTTTGGCTTCGCGGCTTTGACTTTTACGTCTGAAAGGCGCGTGGCTTGGGCCCCCATGGTGTATTCCAGTGCTGTTTATGTATTCCAAAAAATAGCAGGTGAGGGCTTGGAATACCACTTGGAATACACGAAATCGTAGATGGACACGGATGCTAGTGGACGCTCGCGGACTCTAAGCCCCTGTATTTACTGGATTTCAAGCACAAAAAAAGACGTCCGTGGACGTCTTTAGATGTTAATTTGGTGGAGCCGGGGGGATTTGAACCCCCGTCCGCCAGTACTCCGCTGTCGGTACTACATGCGTAGCCGTATCTATTAAGTTAACCCTCAGCGACCCGAAGGGCAGGGTGCTTTGGGCGAGTTGTGTAAGTTTTAGCCGCTTCGTCCACAACGTACTGCACGGCGATCCTGTTCTATATGACAATCACTTCAGGTTTACAGGCATCCCCTAGTGATTGCTGGACCCGAAGGTACCAGGAGGATGGCTAAGGCAGCTTACGCTGCGAGAGCTTGACCCTCGTAGGTTTCGTCATTGGCAACTATAGAAAGTTGCAACAGTGGATTTACGAGTTCTGTTACCAACTCGGCATGCACCTAGAGTTTCGCAACCGGCGTCGAATCCTAAACGGCCCCGATGCTTGCTGTGTGTAACCAGCAAGCTTGCGGAGTGTACGCCTTTGTAGCGAAGAAGGCCAACCCAAAGGGGTTACTCACCACCTTTGTTGTTGTCGGCAATATCCTGAAGCGTCTGGGTGGTCAGTGAAATGCAGTTATCAGTGCCTTCTTTCGTGCCTTTGGCTTGTTCGGCCTTGGCTTCTGCGACCCGGCTCTCGACGCTGTCTTGTAAGTCGGAGCTCATTTCTCCAGAACTGACCACGGCGTCCTTGATTTTTTGCAGGTTGATTTGGCAAAGATCTGTTGCCGCAAATACCGGAGAGGCCAACATCACAGCGGAAATAAACAGACCAGCAAGAGCGGTACGCTTCATGGGGAAAACTCCTTGTGCTCATGATAGGCCCGGTGGCTCCGGGCTCGGTTCTATGCCCCAAACATTGGGGCGTCAAGCCAATTGACTATAGCCACGCTCAAAATTTCTGCCTGTAATTGGCCATTATTTATCAAGTTTTTTTGCGCTCGAAAATGGGGCCGCCAGAGCGGGAAATAAGGCATTTCGTACGGCGAGTCCTTTTTCATCTGGCGAGCCTTTCTTGAACATCCCGCTCGCTTCGCTCCTCAGCAGCTACAGGGTTTGTGTATCGCGCAATCTATTGCTTTGCTTTGCTTTTTGATCTGCTCTTGATCTACCTGCCCCTTCGGGAGGCCGAGTGGAGGTTCTGCGCAGTGGGCCTCCCGGCATGGATGCCGGGAGAGCCGTGCTGGGCCAAGGATGGCCCGTCACGGCGTGCCCACGGAGCGGGACCGGAGCGAGGGACACCTGAGCGCAGCGAAGGCCGTACGCCGGGGCAAGGCCTTTTTGGGTACTTTTGTGGCTGTTTGACAAAAGTGCCTCGCCGTAAGGGCGAAACCCGTAGAAAGCCGTGGCGCATCGAATGGATATGTACGCTGTTCAGCTGTTCAATAGCTGCAAAAACAACAGAAACCCCAAGTACATATCCGCCACAAACGCCCAACTGGAATAGGGGCATTCGCGTTGTTTGCACATTCCCCTGGCTACAGCAAAGGCAAAGGCAAAGGCTTGAAACTGCACAACCCCATGTGGGAGCGGGCTTGCTCGCGATGGCATCGGCGCGATTCAACTCAAATACCGCGCCGCTTGCATCGCGAGCAAGCCCGCTCCCACAGAGGAGATGTGCGAGTCTCGCAGATCCCGACACCAAACAGACCGGCCTGCCACCTCGGACGCCTTTGATCCGGCCAAGCCGTTTAGCGAGAAACACTTCGCCAGTGCTTGACCGGGAACAGAGTATCTACAGGGATCTTGAAAGTGCAGATCTCTGCCGTCAGGCCGGTGCGCTGGTCACCCGGTCCACCAGGTAGACCAGCCCGTGGTAATCAATCCCGCCATGTTGGCTCAAGCCAATTTCACAGGTTCGGCTGGTGGAAATCCCTTCGCTGCAATGCTGCACCGCGTCTTTCAGGGTGCGCAGCGAGTGGGCGTTCAACTCGGGCGTGGTGAAGCCTTTGTCGCCGGCAAAACCGCAGCAGTGAATGCCCTCCGGAATCACCACCTCGGTGCTGCACAGGCGCGCGATGTCGATCAGTGCCTGGCTTTCGCCCAGGTGCTGGGTGCTGCAGGTGACATGCACCGCAATCGGTGCGGCTTGTGGGGTGAAGGTCAACTTATCCACAAGGTGGGTGCGGATGAAACGCACCGGGTCGTAGAGGTCGAGGCGGGTTTCGCCCAAGTCTTGCACCAGGCGCAACGTGCACGGGCTGGTGTCGCAGTAGATCGGATCAAGGCCGCCACGGCTGGCATGCAGCAGTGCACCGATCAGTTCCTGGCGCTTGTGTTCGGCCTGTTCGCTATAGCCTTTGGAGGCGAAAGGCTGGCCGCAGCACAGGCTGTCCATGTTGTCGGGGAACACCACTTGGTAGCCGGCTTTTTCCAGCAGGCCGCGGGTTTTGTCCAGCAACGACATCTGTTCTGTGTCGCCTGCCGCCGGGCCCATGACCCGCGACACGCAGGCCGCAAGGTAGACCACCCGGGGGCGGGCATCCTTGACGGGCGGGCTGAAGCGGATCGCCCGTTCCGGCTGCGGCATGGCGTTGGTCCACAATGGCACGCGGCCCTTGCTGGCCTTGGTCAGTGCAGACGAGATTTTCGCCAGGCGCGGCGCCCCCAGCAGCATGCGCGCACCATTGGCCACATGCAGTGTGAAGCGGGCGCCTTGCAGCGTGGTTGCAAAGTGATTACCCAACCAGTCGGCGGTTTTGACGCTGTGGGCGCTGCGGGCACGCAGTTTTTTCACCAGGTCGCCTGTGTTGATGCCCACCGGGCAGCGTTGCGCACATAAACCGGTGGCCGCGCAGGTGTCGATGCCCTGGTAGGCGTAGGCTTTTTCCAGTTCAGTGGTGTCGATGCCCGCGCGTTTTTTAGCCTGAATATCGCGCCAGATCACAATCCGCTGGCGCGGGCTGAGGGTCAGTCCCCTGGACGGGCACACCGGTTCGCAAAAACCGCACTCGATGCACTTGTCCACAATCTCGTCAGCGGCAGGCATCGGCTTGAGGTGTTTGAGATGGATGTGCGGGTCTTCGCTGAGCACCACGTCGGGGTTGAGAATGCCCTGGGGGTCGAGCAAACGCTTGAGTTGCCACATCAACCGGTAGGCGTCGCTGCCCCATTCCAGTTCCACAAAGGGTGCCATGTTACGCCCGGTGCCGTGTTCGGCCTTGAGCGAGCCGCCGAATTCCACGGCCACGAGTTGCGCCACGTCATCCATAAAGGCCTGGTAGCGCGCCACTTCTTCGGGGTTGTTGAAACCCTGGGTGAAGACAAAGTGCAGGTTGCCCTCCAGGGCGTGGCCGAACAGGATCGCTTCGTCGTAGTGGTGCTTGTCGAACAGTTCGATCAGGCGGTTGACGCCGATGGCCAGTTGTTCGACCGGGAAGGTCACGTCTTCGATGATCACCGTGGTGCCGGTTTTACGCACGGCACCGACGGCCGGGAAGGTGTCTTTGCGGATCGCCCACAGCTTGGCGTTCTCTTTAGGGTCTTCGGTGAAGTCGACTTGTTTCTCCACCGGGAAAGCCGACAGCGAGGCCATGATTTGCGCCAGTTGCTCGTGCAGCAAAGTCTGGGATGCGGCGCGGGATTCGATCAGCAGCGCGCAGGCATTGCCCGACAGTTGTTGTACGAAAGCCGGCATGCCGGGCTTTTCCTGCACCGAGCGCAGGCTGCGGCGGTCCAGCAGTTCAACGGCCGACACGGGTTGGCTTTTGAGTACGGTGACGGCGTTGCAGCAGGTTTCAACGTCCGGGAAAACGATGAGGGCCGAGGCTTTGTTCGGATGGTCGATCACGGTGTCGTAGGTGACGGCGCTGATAAACCCCAGGGTGCCCTCGCTGCCCACCAGCAAGTGGCTGAGGATATCCAGCGGGTCGTCGAAATCCACCAGGGCGTTGAGTGACAGGCCAGTGGTGTTTTTCAGGCGGTATTTGTGGCGAATTTTGGCAGCCAGTTCGGCATTGGCGCGGGTCTCTCGGGCCAATGTCGCCAGTTGCTCGAGCAATGGCCCGTGGCTTTGGCGAAAGGCGGCGATGTTGGCCGCGTCTTCGGTATCGACCCGGGTGCCATCGGCCAGCACCACGCGCAGGCCGGCCAGGGTGTGGTAGGTGTTCTGCGCGGTACCGCAGCACATGCCGCTGGCGTTGTTGGCGACAATGCCGCCAATTTTGCAGGCGTTGATCGAGGCCGGGTCGGGGCCGATCTTGCGTCCGAACGGAGCCAGCCAGGCGTTGGCTTGTGCGCCGATCACGCCGGGTTGCAAGCGGATTTGCGTGCCCTGCCCGCGAATCTCCTTGGCGTTCCAGTTATCCCCGAGCACGATCAGCACCGAGTCGCTGATGGCCTGGCCGGACAAGCTGGTGCCGGCGGCGCGGAAGGTGACGGGCACCTGATCGCGGCGGGCCAGGCGCAGCAGTTCGACCACTTCGTCTTCGGATTCCACGCGAATCACCAGCTTTGGAATCAGCCGGTAAAAGCTCGCATCAGTGCCAAAAGCCAAGGTGGAGAGCGGGTCGTCGAAACGGCGGTCTTGGGGGATCAGCCGTTGGGCATCGCGCACAAAGGCGGCGGGCAGGCTCATGCATCCTCCAGAATCAGCACGATCAAGTCTTTCGGGCCATGGGCGCCGTAGGCCAGCACTTGCTCGATGTCGGCGGTTTTCGACGGGCCGGACACCAGCAGAGCATTGGTCGGCATGCCGGCGGCCCAGTTCATGTCGCGCTGTACCTGATAGAAGTTGTCGCGAATTTCGCTGGCCTTGAGCAGGGCGAAATGCACCGGTGGCACCAGGCTCATCAGTCGCGGCTCTTCGGGGGTCGGCCACATGATCAGGCTGCCGGTGGCGGCAATCGCGCCCAGGGTGGTGGTCAGGCTGGCCGGGGTGTCGTCAAACAGTTCGGTTTTCCATTCTTCCACCGGGCGGTCGTAGGCTTTGAGTGTCGGCAGCGCAGGATTTTGCGCCCAATGCGCGGTTACTTTTTGCCCGTGGGCTGTGGTCGGGGCGATCAGCAAACTGGGCAGTTGACGGTCGGTGACCAATTGCGCCAACAGCGCGGGCCAGTCTTGCTCAGTGCTGAGATGGATTTCGGTGTGTACCGCTTCCATCAACTTGCGCAGTTGCGGGATGCGTTGCTCTGGAGTGTAGGACCAGGGCTCCGTCACCAGCACTTCGTCGAAGTTGTCAGGCACGGGTGTGGTGCCCGTGAGGCTATTGCGCAATTTGTTGAGGATATTTTGTCTAGCGCTCATCACTGGTCTCCCGACTTTTTTGCCAAATGCTCGCGGGCCATATCGTGCAGCGAACGGGCAGCGGGTTTGGGGGCGCTGTGGTTTTGTGTCCACGGGCCGACATTGCTCGGCGTGAGCCCGCGCAGGCGGGTGGCGGCCTTGAGGAATACGCGGTACAGGGCAGGGGAGCTGTTGAGCCTGGCCCACATGTTCCAGATCAGGCGTTCCTTGCGTGAGTACTTGCTGCCCTGGCCGCGCATGATGCGGGGCGAGGTATCGGGCGCTTTGACGTTCTCTTCGCGCAGACGGCGCAGCAGGGCCGGGATCGGAATTTTTACCGGGCACACTTCACCACAGGCACCGCACAGCGACGAGGCGCTGGGGTGGTCCGGCACTTTGGCCAGGCCGACCATGTGCGGTGTGATGATTGCGCCAATCGGACCGGGGTAGACCTCGCCGTAGGCATGGCCGCCAATGCGGGTGTAAACCGGGCAGTGGTTCATGCAGGCACCGCAGCGAATGCAGTTCAGTGTCTGGCGCAGTTCGCTGTCGGCAAAGGCCTGGCTGCGGCCGTTGTCGAGCAGCACCAGATGCACCTCTTCAGGGCCGTCCAGCTCGCCGGGCTTGCGTGGGCCGGAGATCATGTTGACGTAGGTGGTGATCGGCTGGCCAAGGGCCGAACGGGTCAGCAGCGATACCAGCGGTACAACGTCGCGCAGGTTCTCGACGACTTTCTCTATCCCGGTGACGGCAATGTGCACGGGCGGCACGGTGGTGGACATACGGCCGTTGCCTTCGTTTTCCACCAGCAGCAGGGTGCCGGTCTCGGCAACGGCGAAGTTGACACCGGACACGCCGATATCGGCCTCGAAGAATTTTTGGCGCAGCACGCGACGACCGATCTGGATCAGTTGGTCCACGTCTTTGGTGTAATCAACGCCGAGCTTTTCGTGGAACAAGTCGGCCACTTGCCCGGCGTTCTTGTGGATAGCGGGCATGATGATGTGGGATGGTTTTTCGTTGTCGAGCTGAACGATGTACTCGCCCATGTCGGACTCAAGGCATTCAATGCCTTGGGCGCCGAGCACGTGGTTCATCTCCATCTCTTCGCTGACCATCGACTTGCCTTTGATCACTTGCTTGGCCGAACGGCGGCGAGCAATCGACATGACGATTTCATTGGCCTGGTCGACGGTTTCAGCCCAGTGCACCTGCACGCCGTTGCGGGTCAGGTTGGCCTCCAGTCGTTCCAGCAGGTCGGGCAGTTTGGACAGGGCGCGGGCGCGGATGGCGTTGCCCAGGGCGCGCAAGTGTTCACGCTCGTGGGCGTCGCTGAAGGCCACGGCGCGTTTGGTCATCAGCGAGTCCATGGCGCTGCGGAAGTTGTTCCGCAGTTGCGGGTCAGCCAGGGCTTCGTGGGCGCGCTCGCGGAAGTCTTCTTCCACCGCAACAGTGGGGATCAGTGTGCTGGCGCTCATTGTTCACCTCCGGTGCGCTGCCACAGGAAACTGGCCAGATGCTGGCCGCGCAGGGCTTTTTTCTGTTTTTCCAGCGAGCCGTTGATGTTCATCAGGCAGCCGCAGTCGGCGGTGAGCACCTGATGTGCGCCGGTTTCAATCAGGGAGCGGGTTTTGTCGGCGACCATGGCGCCGGAAATGTCGGGCATTCGTACGCTGAATGTCCCACCAAAACCGCAGCATTCACTTTCGTGGCTGTGGTCGATACGTTCCACATTGCTCAGTTGCGCCAGCATTTCGCGGCCATGCAGGTGGGTGTTCATCTCGCGTCGTGCGGAGCAGGAGGTGTGCAGGGCGACCTTGACGGGGGCGCCGTGGTCCTTGAATTGGACCTTGCACACAAACAGCAGGAATTCGGTGAGTTCAAAGGTGCGTTCGGCCAGGGCGTGAACCTTTTTCAGGGTCTCGGGCTCGTCCTTGAACAGGTCTTCGTAGTGTTCGCGCAACATGCCGGCGCAGGAACCGGACGGCACGACTACCGGGTAGTCTTCGGCGAACAGCGCAAGCTGTGAACGGGCGACTGCACGTGCCTGATCGGTGTAGCCCGAAGTGTAGGCCGGTTGCCCGCAGCAGCTTTGGCCCTGGGGGTAGTCAACCGCGATGCCTTCGCGCTCGATCAGGTGAATGGCGTCCATCCCGGCTTCGGGGAAGAACAGGTCGACCACGCAGGTGCCAAACAGGTAAACCTTGCGCGGTTTGTGCGTGGGATATTGGCGCGGGGTTGGCAGGGGTGGGGCGACGCGGGTCGCATTAGGCACGGCATTGTAAAAAAGCTCGCTCATCAGGCGTCTCCGGGTGGTCCCGGTTATGTGTCCACGCGAGCGGCTGAAACCTTCCTCAGCCGCCGGGTAGACCGGGTTTTGAATGATTGGCGCCGGCATGTAGGCCGGCGCCTTTTATCGTGCAGTAACCATAGTCCTTATCAGTGCACCAGCATGCCGGTGAACCAGTAGGCCTGAGCCAGTGTGATCAGGCCGACGATGGTGGCGAAGAACAGGCTGTGTTTCAGGGTGAAGCGGAACAGGTCGGATTCTTTACCCACCAGACCGGTAGCCGCACAGGCCACGGCGATCGATTGCGGGGAAATCATTTTGCCGGTTACGCCGCCACTGGTGTTGGCCGCGACCATGAGTACGTCGCTGACGCCGATCTGGTGCGCGGTGGTGGCTTGCAACGAACTGAACAGGGCGTTGGACGAGGTGTCCGAGCCGGTCAGGAACACGCCCAGCCAGCCGAGGAACGGCGAGAAGAACGGGAACGCTGCGCCTGTGCCGGCCAGTACCAGGGCCATGGTGGATGACATGCCCGAGTAGTTGGTAACGAAGGCGAAAGCCAGCACCATGCCGATGGAGAGGATCGGCCAGCGCAGTTCGAACAGGGTTTCTTTTAAAGTGGTCAGACCAGTCTTGATGTCGATTTTCAGAATCAGCATGGAAATCAGTGCCGAGAAGAAAATCGCGGTACCGGTGGCCGAAATCGGATCAAGTTTGAACACGGCGGCAATCGCCGTGGGTGCGTTCACGATCGGTGCGGTTTTGATGACCAGTTGATCGAGATGCGGGATCGCGAAATTGAATACCCAGCCGTACATCGCTCCGCCCGCTGAGAACAGGGCCTTGAACGGTTTGAGGGTCCAGATGGTGACCAGTACGGTCAGGATCAGGAACGGGGACCAGGCTTTCAGAATCTGCAGCAGGCTGTAGGGCGAAGCCATGAGGTTGGTTGGTTTGCCGAAACCTCCGGCGCTGGCGGTCACTGTTACGTCCGAGCTTACGCCTGCGATCTGTGCGCCTGCGGTGCGTTTAGGCTGCCAGATTTTGAGGAACAGGGTCAGGCTGATCAGGCTGGCCAGGGCCGAGGTGATGTCTGGCAGTTCCGGGCCTATGTAGTTCGAGGTGAAGTACTGAGTAATGGCAAAGCTCAAACCAGCCACCAGCGCTGCCGGCCAGGTCTCACGCACGCCACGCAGGCCGTCCATCATGAACACCAGCCAGAACGGCACGAATAGCGACAGCAGCGGCAGTTGGCGGCCGGCCATGGCGCCGATCTTGAATGAGTCGATGCCGGTGACTTGGCCAGCCACGATGATCGGGATGCCGAGGGCGCCGAATGCGACGGGCGCGGTGTTGGCGATCAGGCACAGGCCTGCAGCGTACAGCGGGTTAAAACCCAGGCCTACAAGCAGTGCGGCAGTAATCGCTACCGGCGCACCGAAACCGGCTGCACCTTCAAGGAATGCACCGAAGCAGAAACCGATCAGTAGTACCTGCAGACGCTGGTCGTCAGTGATCGACAGTACCGAGCTGCGGATGATTTCGAACTGGCCGCTTTTGACGGTCAGTTTGTAGAGGAATACGGCGGCGACGATGATCCAGGCAATCGGCCACAGGCCGTAGGCAAAGCCATAACCCGCTGCTGCGAAGGCCATGTCGACAGGCATCTGGAAGGCAAAGATGGCCACCACAATCGACAGGGCCAGGGTGATAGCGCCGGCGACGTGCCCTTTGAGGCGGAAGACGGCCAGGGCCAGGAAGAAGAACACGATCGGGATAACGGCCGCGAATGCGGACAGGCCGAGGCTGCCGAGCGGACTGTAGAGCTGTTGCCAGGTTTGCATATGGGGTGGCCCCTAATTGTTATTGGTTGATGCCGCTGATTGTTTTTGGGTAATTGGTATTACCAATTTACAATCGCTGTTGGCTAGGTTAAAAGCCTTATGCGGTATGTGTCAATTTGCCGCCTCTAAATCTTTGGTCGAGGTGTTCGTCGCCCGGGCATCTGATGGGGTTATGGGCGGTGTTTCTGATGGGTGTGTGGAGTGCGCCAATCGGCGAGAATAGAGGGCCCGGCGTGTGGTCGGGAGGGTGGAGAGCAGTTATGGGGTTTGATCAAATCCGTCAGCGCCGTTTGTCGGACGATATTGTCGAGCAGCTTGAGGGCATGATCCTTGAAGGCACGTTGAAGTCGGGCGAGCGCTTGCCGGCCGAGCGTGCACTGGCCGAGCAGTTTGGAGTGTCGCGCCCTTCGTTGCGTGAGGCGATCCAGAAGTTGTCAGCCAAGGGCTTGCTGGTCAGCCGCCAGGGCGGTGGCAATTATGTGGCGACATCACTGGGTTCGACCTTCAGTGATCCCTTGCTGCAACTGCTGGAAAGCAACCCCGAAGCGCAGCGCGACCTGCTTGAATTCCGCCACACGCTTGAGGCGTCATGCGCTTTTTACGCGGCATCGCGGGCCACCGAGATGGATCGGGAGCGGCTGCGTTTGGCCTTTGAGCGGTTGCAGGATTGTTATGCACGGGTGGGTGAAGTCAGCCGCGCAGAAGAGGGGGAGGCGGATGCGAATTTCCATCTGGCCATCGCCGAGGCGAGCCATAACGCGGTGTTGCTGCACACGATTCGCGGGTTATTTGACCTGCTCAAGCGCAACGTGGTGACGAACATCGGCGGTATGTACAAACAGCGCAGCGAAACGCGTGACATGCTGATCAGTCAGCACCGCGAGTTGTATCTGGCGATTATCGAAGGGCGCGCAGAGGATGCGCGGGAAGTTGCGAGCCGCCATCTGGTGTATGTGCAGGAGGTGTTGGAGGAGGTGCGTCAGGAAGTGCAGCGCATGGCGCGGGCAGAGCGCCGCAATGGGTTATAAAAAATAATGCATCACATGTGGGAGCGGCGGTGCGACTTGCTCGCGATTCAGGCAACTCGGTGTGTCAGGCATACCGGGTTGATTCCATCGCGAGCAAGTCGAATCGATGCACCGCTCCTCCCACAAGTGCAAGGGCTGAGGAACTAGTCGTCCTTGCCCTTGTTTCGCACCGCGCGCTGCAGTTCGCGATCGGAATCGCGCTCGCGCTCGGTATGGCGCTTGTCGTATTCCTTCTTGCCTTTACCCAGGGCAATTTCGCACTTGATCAAGTGCTTGCTCCAGTAAAGCGAGAGGCAGACGCAGGCGTAACCCTTCTGCTGCACGGCGGCAAACAGCTTTTCCAGCTCGCGCTGGTTAAGCAGCAGTTTGCGGCTGCGCGTCGGGTCGGCGATAACATGGGTGCTGGCTGTCGTCAGGGGCGAGATATGGCTGCCAAGCAACCATGCTTCTCCATCCTTGAGTAGCACGTAGCTGTCGACCAGCTGTGCCTTGCCTGCACGCAGACTTTTTACTTCCCAGCCGGCCAGGACCAGACCAGCCTCGAACCGATGTTCGATGAAGTAATCGTGTCGCGCTTTTTTATTCTGCGCGATGGTCCCTGTGGGGTGTTTCTTCTGTTTAGCCATAGGGGCGGCATTATAGGCAGTTGCGAGCGTGTCGGCTATGGGCACCTGCGTGCTTGAGCACGCAGGTTGATTCCCGGACAATGCGCCCTCTTTTTTTAGTGGTTGGGCGTAGTAACGATGTCGACAGACAAGGTTTCTGTCCACGGCAGTTGGGCAAGCCGTTGGGTCTTTATTCTCGCTGCGACCGGTTCTGCCGTGGGTTTGGGCAGTATCTGGAAATTCCCCTACATGGTCGGCGTCTATGGTGGCGGCGCTTTTGTGTTGGTGTTTTTGGCGTGTATCGCGCTGATCGGTGTGCCGGTGATGCTGGCTGAAACCCTTATCGGCCGGCGTGCGCGGCTCAGCCCGGCGAATGCCTTGAAGGTGTTGGCGGTCGAGGCGGGGCATTCGGCACGTTGGTCGTGGGGGGCGTTTGCCGGGATGATCACGGCGTTGCTGATTTTATCTTTCTATAGCGTGGTGGGCGGCTGGTCGCTGGATTACATCATCAATATGGGCAAGGGCGATTTTCAGGGGGCGACGGCCGATGAGGTCGGTGCGTATTTTGGCGGGGTCATTTCGGACCCTTGGCGCCTCACTTTTTGGCACACCGGGTTTATGTTGTTGTCCGCATTTGTGATCGCCAGGGGCGTAGTGGCGGGGCTTGAGCGCAGTTTGCGGATCATGATGCCGATTCTGTTTGTGCTGTTGCTGGTGTTGCTGGGTTACAGCATGACCACCGGGCACTTTATGGAAGGCGTGCATTTCATGTTCGACTTCAACCCCGACCGCGTACTCGACGGTGTGCTGGCTGCGATGGGGCATGCGTTCTTTTCGCTGAGCGTCGGCGTGGGCTCGATCATGATCTATGGCGCCTACATGCCCAAGAATGCATCGATCTCCGGGACGGTGGTGGGGGTGGCACTGATTGACACTTTTGTCTCATTGCTGGCCGGGCTGGCATTGTTTCCAATTGTCTTCGCGTCGGGTTTGAACCCCAGTGAGGGGCCGGGCCTGATGTTTGTGACCTTGCCGTTTGCTTTTGGCAATGTGGCATTCGGTCAGTTGATGGGCGTGGTGTTCTTTATTCTGGTGGCCGTGGCGGCCTGGAGTTCGGCCATTTCGTTGCTTGAACCGATGGTGGCGTATCTGGTGGAACGCACCAAAGTGCGACGGTTGTGGGTCACGTTCTGGCTGGCGTTCAGCTGCTGGTTTGTCGGTCTGGGCACAGTCTTTTCGTTCAATATCTGGAAGCAGGCCAAGTTTTTCGTAAATGAAGGCTCAGGCTTTCACTTCTATCAGTGGGGCGCTGCCGGCGGTCTGGACTTCTTTGGTGTCGTCGATTTCTTCACCTCGCGTATCATGTTGCCTTTGGGTGGGCTGTGCTTTGTGGTCTTTGCAGGCTGGATCATGGGGCGCGGTGCGGTTCGCGACGAGTTGTCGATGCGCAGCCCGGTAATGTTCGCCCTGACTCTTTTTTTGATGCGCTATGTGGCGCCACTCGGCATTCTGATTGTGTTTGCCGCCCAGCTGTGGAAGTAACGCTGACATGACTACCCATATCCAACGCTCGGCCTTGTTGCCTTACCCGGCGCAAGCGCTTTATGACCTGGTCAACGATGTTGCGAGCTACCCGCAATTTTTGCCGTGGTGTTCGTCTGCTGAAATCCTGGAAAACACCGAGGTGCTGATGCGCGCCAGTCTGGGGGTAGCAAAGGGCGGCTTGAGCCAGCACTTCGTAACCCGCAATACGCTGGTGCCGGGGCAGTCCATTGAAATGAACCTTGAAGAAGGCCCGTTTACCAAGCTGCACGGCGTATGGGTGTTCAAACCGCTGGGCGAAAAGGCCTGCAAGATCAGCCTGGACATGACCTTCGATTACGCCGGGGCCATTGTCAAAGCAACCCTGGGGCCGTTGTTCAATCAGGCGGCCAATACGCTGGTGGATGCATTTTGTCAGCGAGCCAAGCAGCTGTATGGCTGAGCCCATGATTGATATCGAGGTGGTCTATGCCGCTGTCGAGCGCCAGCGGCTGCTGAGCCTGACAGTGCCGGAAGGCACGACGGTACGGGCGGCGGTATTGGCGTCGGGCATCGGTGGTGAGTTCCCCGAGCTTGATCTGGCCAGTTGCCCGGTGGGGATTTTCGGCAAACAGGTGATGGCGCCTGAAGCTCGAGTTCTGCAGGCGGGTGATCGCATCGAAATCTATCGTCCGTTGCTGGCCGATCCTAAAGAGATTCGCCGTCAGCGTGCGGCTAAAGCTGCCGAAGCCAAGCGCCTGAGCCAGCCCTGATCGCTATATCGCAGACAACAAAAAGCCCGGCATGCCGGGCTTTTTTGTGCCGAACGTTTATTGTTCGGTGGTATCCAGAGGTTCTGGCGTAGGTACCGGTACGGTTTCAACACCGTCTACGTCTTTCTGGATTTGATCAAGCAGCGAGCCAGGTTTGGCTGGTGTTTCTTTCTTCTCGGCTGGAGCCTGAACTGGAGCGTCCGGTGCGGTCACGTCTGTGCCACCGGTTTTGCCGAGAATGGCTTCGTCGCGGCTTACGCCAGGCTTGAAATCGCCCGACAAGCTTACGAGTTGGTCGTTTTGGTTGAAGAACACGCTCACGCGTTCTTGTTGGCGCTCACCGCCACCGGGCTGCAGGCTATACAGATAGTCCCAGCGATCCGGGTGGAAAGTGTCAGTCAACAGGGCGTTGCCCATAATAAACCGCACTTGCCGACGGGTCATTCCCGGGCGTAACTGGTTTATCATGTCCTGTGTGACGACATTGCCCTGTTGGATGTCGATTTTGTAAACCCCGGGGAATGAACAACCGGCGAGTGCGAGCAGTCCCACAAAGGTGAAACTGGTTAGCAAGAGCTTGGTGTTTTGCATCGGTGGGCGACTTCCACTATCTTGGCTGGGACAACGTAAACGCCGATCATACCCGTATTAAGAGGAGCTGCGAAGCAGCTTCCGCGAGAAAGCTAACCATGGTTGAAAATAGCGAACTACGTAAGGCCGGACTTAAGGTGACTCTGCCACGAGTCAAAATTCTACAGATGCTTGACTCTGCCGAGCAGCGTCACATGAGCGCCGAGGATGTTTACAAGGCACTTATGCAGGCAGGCGAAGACGTCGGGCTGGCCACGGTTTACCGTGTTCTGACCCAGTTCGAGTCAGCGGGGCTGGTGATTCGCCATAATTTCGATGGCGGTCATGCGGTCTTTGAGTTGGCTGATGCCGATGGTGGCCACCACGACCATATGGTCAACGTGGACAGCGGTGAAGTGATCGAGTTTTTCGACGAGGACATCGAAAAACTGCAGCACGCCATTGCAGCCAAGCACGGTGTTGAGTTGGTGGATCACAACTTGGTGTTGTACGTGCGCAAGAAAGTTAAATAAGCATGTCGCGCGAATTACGGTTCGCGAAACGATCGAAGGCGGCCCAAGGGCCGCCTTCGTGCTTTCTGAAATCGGTTTTGAGTGACCGTTCGTCGCTAAGCTGCCTGGCTTTTTGCCGTGACGACCATTTTTTTGGCGTGTGCCAATGATTCTTTAGTCAGATCGATGCCTCCGAGCATGCGGGCGACTTCTTCTACGCGTTCTTTTTTGCTCAGTTTCGACACGGCTGTGCGCGTGGTTTCGCTCTCGCGAACCTTGTGTACGAAGAGGTGCTGATGGCATTGCGCAGCCACTTGCGGCAAGTGAGTGACGGTCAACACCTGGCCTCGTTCGCCCAGGCGGCGCAGTAGCTGCCCCACGATTTCAGCTGTCGGCCCGCCAATCCCGACGTCCACTTCGTCGAATACCAGAGTCGGCACGCGGGAAGTTTGTGCAGTGATGACCTGAATGGCCAGGCTGATACGCGACAGTTCACCGCCAGAGGCCACCTTGGCCAGGGCTTTGAGTGGTTGGCCGGGGTTGGCACTTACCAGCAGTTCGACCTGCTCCAGGCCGTGGGGCATCGGGTCACTGCTGCTCTGTGGACGCAGTTCGATCATGAAGCGCCCGCCTGGCATGCCCAGGCGCTGGATTTCTTCTTCTACTGCGCTGCTCAGGCGTGTTGCGCCCTGACTGCGCAGGTTGCTGAGTTCGCGTGCGCACTCTTGATAGTGGCGGGCATAAGCCCCCAGTTCATTGGCCAGGCGTTCGATGGTTTCATCGTTGGCGTTCAGGGTTTCAAGTTCATCCAGCAGCTTTTGCTGCAGCGCGGCCACTTCGGTGGGCTGCACCCGGTGTTTGCGCGCCAGGGTATAGATGGTATCGAGCCGCTCTTCGAGGTACTGCAGGCGGCCCGGGTCCGCATCAAAGTGATCGATGAAGCGGTTGAGCTCACCCACCGCTTCTTCGACCTGAATCTGTGCGCTGGCCAGCAGGTCGGTTGCTTCACCCAGTGAGCCCGAGTTGCTGTTGATGCTCGAAAGGCGGTTCAGGCTGGCTGTCAGCGCATTAAGCACGTTGCCGGAGTCGCTTTCGCTACACTGTTCGACCACCTGGCGGCAGATGGTCAGCAGGGTTTCGGCGTTGGTCAGGTTTTTGTGTTCCTGCTCCAGCTCCTCCAGTTCGTTTTCGCCCAGGGAAAGGGTTTCAAGCTCTTCGAGCTGGTAGCTCAGCAACTGATGACGTGCGCGCTGTTCATCGCCGGAGTTGGACAGGTGCTCTAGCTCTTGTCGGGTCTGGCGCCAGCGTTGTGCAGCGAGCTGAACCTGGCGTGCAAGATCCGTGGCACCGGCAAATTCGTCGAGCAGGCGGCGGTGAGTGTCGGGCTTTAGCAGTGACTGGTGTTCGTGCTGGCTGTGGATATCAATCAGCAGCTCACCCAGGGCTTTCAAGTCGCCTTGAGGGCAGGGGGTGCCGTTGATGTAGCTGCGCGAGCGCCCTTCGGCGGTGATGACCCGGCGCAAGATGCACGGGCCGTCGCCTTCCAGGTCGCGCTCGGCCAGCCAGGCCCGGGCTTCGGGAATGTGTTGCAGGTCGAAGGTGGCCAGGATGTCGGCCTTGTCGGCTCCGGGGCGTACCACACCGCTGTCGGCACGATCGCCGAGGGCCAGGCCCAGCGCATCGAGCATGATCGATTTGCCGGCGCCGGTTTCGCCAGTGATTACGCTCATCCCGCGATCGAGCTCAAGATCGAGATGTTCAACGATGGCGTAGTTATGTACGGACAGGTGCACCAGCATGGGAGCCGCTCCAAAACGTAATGTCTGGTTATTTATACAGTGTTTTGTTTCGTGCTGACAATGGCTGTGCTTAGTTCGATTTGCTTGTTTTTTTAGGTTTTTTAGCTCGTTTTAGTTTTTTTACAGCCAGGGCGTTGATGTTCAAACATGTCTTTTCTGGTTTTTTGGCTCTTGAACCTGAGAATTGCGACCCCATATACCTTGGCAGAAGCGCGAGTCGAGCTCGCGGACGATGTTTGAAAGGAGAAATCTATGGCAGACGAACAGACTATGGATACGCAGAACCAGGAAGCTAATCAGGCCGCCGATGTCGCAGGTGAGGATCTGGCAGCCCGAGTGCAGGTGCTTGAAGAGCAACTGGCCGCCGCCAACGATCAGGCTCTGCGCGTAGCTGCCGATCTGCAGAATGTTCGCCGTCGTGCCGAGCAGGATGTTGAGAAGGCGCATAAGTTTGCGTTGGAAAAATTCGCTGGCGACCTGTTGCCGGTGATCGACAGCCTGGAGCGCGGTCTTGAACTTTCCAGCCCGGACGACGAAAACATTCGCCCAATGCGTGAAGGGATCGAACTGACCCTGAAAATGTTCCAGGACACCCTGAAGCGTTATCAGCTGGAAGCGATCGATCCACATGGCGAACCCTTCAATGCCGAGCATCATCAAGCGATGGCAATGCAGGAAAGCGCTGACCTGGAGCCAAACAGTGTGCTCAAGGTGTTTCAAAAAGGTTATCAGCTCAATGGTCGCTTGCTGCGCCCGGCTATGGTCGTAGTCAGCAAGGCGCCAGCGCCGGTTTCGCCATCGATTGACGAACAGGCTTGAAATCGGCCGCAAGGCCCCCATTTAGAAGTCAAGCGTTTAAGTAATGCCGCAGTTGGTCATCACTGCTGCGGCAAAAAAATTCAAATTTAGGGAGAGTAAACATGGGCAGAATTATCGGTATTGACCTCGGGACCACCAACTCGTGTGTTTCGGTTCTTGAAAACGGTAAAGCTAAAGTTATCGAAAACGCAGAAGGCGCGCGTACTACGCCGTCGATCGTTGCGTACGCCAACGATGGCGAAATCCTGGTTGGCCAGTCGGCCAAGCGTCAGGCAGTGACCAATCCGCATAACACCCTGTACGCGGTGAAGCGTTTGATCGGTCGTCGTTTTGACGAAGAAGTTGTGCAGAAAGACATTCAGATGGTTCCGTACAAGATCGCCAAGGCTGACAACGGCGACGCTTGGGTTGAAGTGAACGGCCAGAAAATGGCTCCGCCACAAATCTCGGCTGAAATTCTGAAGAAAATGAAGAAAACCGCCGAAGACTACCTCGGCGAGCCAGTGACTGAAGCGGTTATCACCGTTCCGGCCTACTTCAACGACAGCCAGCGTCAGGCGACCAAAGACGCCGGACGTATTGCGGGCCTGGACGTAAAACGCATCATCAACGAACCAACCGCAGCTGCTCTGGCTTACGGTATGGACAAAGCGAAAGGCGACCACACTGTCATCGTTTATGACCTGGGTGGCGGTACTTTCGACGTGTCGGTAATTGAAATTGCCGAAGTGGATGGCGAGCACCAGTTTGAAGTGTTGGCGACCAACGGTGACACGTTCCTGGGTGGTGAAGACTTTGACATCCGTCTGATCGACTACCTGGTTGACGAGTTCAAGAAAGAAAGCGGCATGAACCTTAAAGGTGACCCGCTGGCAATGCAGCGTCTGAAAGAAGCTGCTGAAAAAGCCAAGATCGAACTGTCTTCGAGCCAGTCGACTGACGTGAATCTGCCGTACATCACTGCAGATGCAACCGGTCCTAAGCACTTGAACGTGAAGATTTCCCGCGCCAAGCTGGAATCGCTGGTTGAAGACCTGGTTCAGCGCACCATCGAGCCATGCCGTATCGCTCTGAAAGATGCCGGTATCGACGTTGGCGCGATCAACGACGTGATCCTGGTCGGTGGTCAGACTCGCATGCCGCTGGTACAGAAGCTGGTAACCGAGTTCTTCGGCAAGGAAGCACGTAAAGACGTGAACCCGGACGAAGCTGTTGCAATGGGTGCTGCTATCCAGGGCGCAGTATTGGCCGGTGATGTAAAAGACGTTCTGTTGCTGGACGTGAGCCCGCTGACTTTGGGTATCGAAACCATGGGCGGCGTAATGACTGCTCTGATCGAGAAAAACACCACGATTCCTACCAAGAAATCGCAAGTGTTCTCGACTGCTGACGATAACCAGGGCGCAGTGACCATTCACGTGCTGCAAGGCGAGCGCAAGCAAGCCGCTCAGAACAAGTCGTTGGGCAAGTTCGACCTGGCTGACATTCCACCAGCTCCACGTGGCGTGCCTCAGATCGAAGTGACCTTCGACATCGATGCCAACGGCATCCTGCACGTAAGTGCAAAAGACAAGGCGACTGGCAAGTCTCAGTCCATCGTGATCAAGGCTAACTCGGGTCTGTCCGAGGAAGAAATTGCTCAGATGGTGCGTGATGCTGAGATCAACGCCGAAGAAGACCGCAAGTTCGAAGAGCTGGCAGCTGCACGCAACCAGGGCGACGCACTGGTTCACTCGACTCGCAAAATGATCGTCGATGCTGGCGACAAAGTAACCGAGGAAGAGAAAGCTGCAATCGAAGCTGCTGTAGTTGCACTTGAAGCCGCAGTCAAAGGCGACGACAAGGCTGCTATCGAAGCCAAGGTTGAAGAGCTGTCCAAGGTGTCCGCCCCAGTTGCTCAGAAGATGTACGCTGAGCAGGCGAACCCGGCAGACGCAGCGGCCAAGCCAGCTGATTCGGCTGAAAAAGCGGACGACGTTGTCGACGCTGAGTTCGAAGAAGTAAAAGACAACAAGTAATTAGCTTGTTTGTCGGCCGGTTGACCGCACTTTAGCGGTGACTGGTAGGATGTCGCCGCGCGGGAGCTTGCTCCCGCGTTGGCGTGTCTGGAGTAGAAGAATTTTTACAGCATGCGACAAGGTCGAATGCTGGCGGTTTGGTCTGGAACTTTCTTGTTTTCCAGCCAGAAGTAATCGCTCCTGCAGGCCAATGCATTGGCTGTTAAACACAAACCAATATCGTTGAGAAGACGTGAGTCGGGTCTGATCCTTTTCGGGCTTGGCGGGTTTGGCGAGGCTCGGGAGGGTTTTGTCGAACGTCCTTGAGAGTGCAAAGAATTATGGCAAAGCGCGACTATTACGAAATATTGGGTGTTGAACGCACCTCGACTGAGATAGAGCTGAAAAAGGCTTATCGTCGCCTGGCGATGAAGCATCACCCGGACCGCAATCCGGATGACAAGGCCTCGGAAGAAATGTTCAAAGAGGCCAACGAGGCTTACGAAGTTCTGTCGGATTCCAGCAAGCGAGCTGCTTATGATCAATACGGCCATGCCGGTGTTGATCCGCAAATGGGTGGCGGCGGTGCAGGTTTTGGCGGTCAGAACTTCTCCGATATTTTCGGCGACGTGTTCAGCGATTTCTTTGGCGGTGGTCGTGGCGGCTCCCGGGGCGGCGCTCAGCGTGGTAGCGATTTGCGCTATACGCTGGAACTGGACCTGGAAGAGGCTGTGCGCGGTACTACGGTCAATATCCGCGTTCCGACGTTGGTCAATTGCAAGCCGTGTGACGGTTCGGGTGCCAAGAAAGGCTCCTCGCCCGTAACCTGCACAACTTGCGGTGGTATTGGTCAGGTGCGTATGCAGCAGGGTTTCTTCGCTGTGCAACAAACCTGTCCGCGTTGCCATGGGCAGGGCAAGGTCATTTCTGATCCGTGCGACAGCTGCCGTGGCGAAGGTCGCGTCGAAGAGTACAAAACCCTTTCCGTTAAAGTGCCAGCGGGTGTTGATACCGGCGATCGTATCCGTCTTTCGGGCGAAGGCGAGGCGGGCGTGCAGGGTGGGCCAACGGGCGATCTGTACGTGGTGATCGAAGTGCGCGAGCACGCGATTTTCCAGCGCGACGGCAAGCATCTGTTCTGTGAAGTACCCATCAACTTTGCCGATGCTTCGTTGGGTGCCGAGATTGAAGTGCCGACGCTGGATGGTCGGGTCAAGCTGAAGATCCCGGAAGGCACGCAAACCGGCAAGCAGTTCCGTCTGCGTGGGAAGGGTGTGGCCCCGGTACGTGGCGGCGGCGCTGGTGACTTGATGTGCCGTGTGGTGATTGAGACGCCGGTCAAACTCAATCGCCGCCAGCGTGAGCTGATGGAAGAGTTTCGCGCAACACTGGAAGGCGACAGCAGTCACTCGCCTAACGCAACCGGTTGGTTCGAAGGCGTGAAACGCTTCTTTGGCGACCTGTAAGGAGCAGTGCATGCGACGTATAGCTGTGATGGGCGCTGCCGGGCGCATGGGCAAGACATTGATCGATGCGGTGCAACAGCGCTCACCAGTGTGCGGGCTGACGACGGCTATCGTTCGTCCTGGCAGTACGCTGGTGGGGGCTGATGCCGGTGAGCTGGCCTCTATCGGGCGCATCGGTGTGCTGTTGTCGGACAGCTTGCAAGCGGCTTCTGCTGATTTTGACGTGCTGATCGACTTCACCCTGCCTGAAGTGATGCTGAGCAACCTGGCTGTGTGTCGCAAGCTGGGCAAGGCCATGGTGATTGGCACTACAGGCCTGACCGTTGCGCATAAACAGCTGTTGGTCGAGGCGGGCCAGGACATTGCGATTGTCTTTGCTTCCAACTTCAGTGTCGGGGTCAACCTGTCGTTCAAGCTGCTGGACATGGCTGCGCGGGTGATGGGCGATGATGCGGATATCGAAATCATCGAGGCTCATCACCGGCACAAGGTCGACGCACCGTCCGGTACCGCGATGCGCATGGGCGAAGTCATTGCCGATGCGCTGGGCCGTGATCTGCAAAAAGTCGCGGTCTATGGTCGTGAAGGCCATACCGGTGCTCGCGAGCGTGAAACCATCGGTTTCGCCACGGTGCGCGGCGGTGATGTGGTGGGCGATCATACGGTGCTGTTCGCCACTGAAGGCGAGCGGCTCGAAATTACCCACAAGGCATCCAGCCGCATGACCTTTGCCAAGGGCGCTGTTCGTGCTGCGCTTTGGCTGGACGGGCGACAGCCAGGCTTGTATGACATGCAGGATGTGCTCGACCTGCGTTGAGTAACCTCTGTAAAATCGGGCTGTTGGCGCGCCAATAGCCCGATTTTTAACCGCTAAGCGATTTTCTGTCGCATTCCCCTGTCTTTTAGACTCTTTAGCGGTAGACCAAAAAAGCCTTTTTCTGTAAGCTACAGCTTTAGTGTGTCCACTAAAAGCGCGCAGATAATTCGATGAAGAAGCGGGGTGACGTGTCCATACGTCACTCCGCTTTTTTACAACCTGCGATCGCCCTTTCAGGCTTTATTTACGGGAGGTCTTCTTGACTAAGCAAGCCATACTCGCCCTCGCTGATGGCAGCATTTTTCGCGGCGAAGCCATTGGGGCCGACGGTCAAACCGTTGGTGAGGTGGTGTTTAACACCGCAATGACTGGCTACCAGGAGATCCTGACGGATCCTTCCTACGCTCAGCAAATCGTGACCCTGACTTACCCGCATGTTGGCAATACCGGTACTACCCCGGAAGACGCCGAGTCTGATCGTGTCTGGTCCGCAGGTTTGGTAATCCGTGATCTGCCACTGGTTGCCAGCAACTGGCGCAACAAGATGTCGCTGTCTGACTATCTGAAAGCCAACAACGTTGTGGCTATCGCCGGTATCGATACCCGTCGCCTGACTCGCATCCTGCGTGAAAAAGGCGCACAGAACGGCTGCATCATGGCCGGTGACAACATTTCCGATGAGGCCGCCATTGCAGCTGCGCGTGGTTTCCCTGGCCTGAAGGGCATGGATCTGGCGAAAGTCGTCAGCACCGAAAAAGCTTACGAGTGGCGCTCCAGCGTCTGGAACCTTGCCACTGATAGTCACCCGACCATCGAAGCCAGCGAGCTGCCTTACCACGTAGTCGCTTACGACTACGGCGTGAAGTGGAATATCCTGCGCATGCTGGTTGAGCGTGGCTGCCGCGTTACCGTTGTACCGGCACAAACCCCGGCCAGCGATGTACTGGCACTCAACCCGGATGGCGTGTTCCTGTCCAATGGCCCGGGTGATCCTGAGCCTTGCGACTACGCGATTACCGCTATCCAGGAAGTTCTGAAGACCGAGATTCCGGTGTTCGGTATCTGTCTGGGTCACCAGCTGCTGGCTCTGGCCTCTGGCGCAAAGACCGTGAAAATGGGTCATGGCCATCACGGTGCTAACCACCCTGTTCAGGATCTGGACACCGGCGTTGTGATGATCACCAGCCAGAACCACGGTTTTGCGGTAGACGAAGCGACATTGCCAGCCAACGTGCGTGCCATCCACAAGTCGCTGTTCGACGGCACTCTGCAAGGCATCGAACTGACCGACAAGAGCGCTTTCAGCTTCCAGGGCCACCCTGAAGCAAGCCCGGGCCCGAACGACGTTGCACCGCTGTTCGATCGCTTCATCAATGAGATGGCCAAGCGCCGCTGATCAGCTTCCTGCTGTAGCACCCTGTGGAGGCCCCGAATTTCGGTGGCCCCCGGGGTGCTTCAGGAGCCTGATTGACAGCTTGCCGACTGACCTGCGGATTTGAGTGACAAACCCATGCCAAAACGTACAGACATAAAAAGCATCCTGATTCTCGGCGCTGGCCCGATCGTTATCGGCCAGGCGTGTGAATTCGACTACTCCGGCGCCCAGGCTTGTAAAGCCCTGCGTGAAGAGGGTTACCGCGTCATCCTGGTGAACTCCAACCCGGCCACCATCATGACCGACCCGGACATGGCCGACGCGACCTACATCGAGCCGATCAAGTGGCAGACTGTCGCCAAGATCATCGAAAAAGAGCGCCCGGACGCCCTGTTGCCAACCATGGGCGGCCAGACCGCACTGAACTGTGCGCTGGACCTGGAGCGCGAAGGCGTTCTGGAGAAGTTCGGCGTAGAGATGATCGGCGCCAATGCCGACACCATCGACAAGGCTGAAGACCGTTCGCGTTTCGACAAGGCGATGAAGTCCATCGGCCTTGATTGCCCGCGTTCCGGTATTGCCCACAGCATGGAAGAGGCCAACGCGGTTCTCGAAAAGCTGGGCTTCCCGTGCATCATCCGTCCGTCCTTCACCATGGGCGGCACCGGTGGCGGTATTGCTTACAACCGTGAAGAGTTCGAAGAAATCTGCGCCCGTGGTCTGGACCTGTCACCGACCAAAGAGCTGCTGATCGACGAGTCCCTGATCGGCTGGAAAGAGTACGAGATGGAGGTTGTCCGCGACAAAAAGGACAACTGCATCATCGTTTGCTCGATCGAAAACTTCGACCCGATGGGTGTGCACACCGGTGACTCGATCACCGTTGCTCCGGCACAGACCCTGACGGACAAGGAATACCAGATCATGCGTAACGCCTCGTTGGCGGTACTGCGTGAGATCGGCGTTGAAACCGGCGGTTCCAACGTTCAGTTCGGTATCTGCCCGGACACCGGCCGCATGGTCGTGATCGAGATGAACCCGCGTGTATCGCGTTCTTCGGCGCTGGCATCGAAAGCTACCGGCTTCCCGATTGCGCGTATCGCTGCCAAATTGGCGATCGGTTACACCCTGGACGAACTGCAAAACGAAATCACCGGCGGCGCTACGCCGGCGTCCTTCGAGCCGTCCATCGACTACGTTGTGACCAAGCTCCCGCGCTTTGCTTTTGAGAAGTTCCCGAAAGCTGACGCACGCCTGACTACGCAGATGAAATCTGTGGGTGAAGTCATGGCCATTGGCCGGACGTTCCAGGAATCCCTGCAAAAAGCCCTTCGCGGTCTGGAAGTGGGTGTAAGCGGTCTTGATCCAAAGCTCGACCTGAGCAACCCGGAAAGCATGGCCGTGCTCAAACGCGAGCTGACCGTGCCGGGTGCCGAGCGTATCTGGTACGTGGCTGACGCGTTCCGCGCCGGCATGACCGTTGAAGATATCTTCGGCATGAACATGATTGATCCTTGGTTCCTGGTGCAGATCGAAGATCTGATCAAGGACGAAGAGCGCATCAAGACCATGGCGTTGTCTTCGATTGATCGCGATGCCATGTATCGCCTCAAGCGCAAAGGCTTCTCTGATGCGCGCCTGGCCGTGCTTCTGGGTGTGACCGAGAAGAACCTGCGTCGCCACCGTCACAAGCTTGAAGTGTTCCCGGTCTACAAGCGCGTTGACACTTGCGCGGCCGAGTTCGCTACAGACACCGCTTACATGTACTCCACCTATGAGGAAGAGTGCGAGGCCAACCCTTCGGATCGTGACAAGATCATGATTCTGGGTGGTGGTCCGAACCGTATCGGTCAAGGTATCGAGTTCGACTATTGCTGTGTCCACGCCGCTCTGGCGCTGCGTGCCGATGGTTACGAGACCATCATGGTCAACTGCAACCCGGAAACGGTTTCCACTGACTACGACACCTCGGATCGTCTGTACTTCGAATCCGTAACACTGGAAGACGTGCTGGAAATCGTGCGTGTCGAGAAGCCAAAAGGCGTGATCGTCCAGTACGGCGGCCAAACTCCGCTGAAACTGGCTCGTGCCCTGGAAGAAGCAGGCGTGCCGATTATCGGTACCAGCCCTGACGCCATCGACCGTGCAGAAGACCGCGAGCGCTTCCAGCAGATGGTTGAGCGTCTGAACCTGCGTCAGCCGCCAAACGCCACCGTGCGCAGCGAAGAAGAAGCCATTCGCGCCGCTGGCAAGATCGGTTACCCGCTGGTAGTTCGTCCTTCCTATGTGTTGGGCGGTCGTGCGATGGAAATCGTTTACGAAGAAGAAGAGCTCAAGCGTTATCTGCGCGATGCTGTGAAAGTATCCAACGACAGCCCGGTGCTGCTGGATCACTTCCTGAATTGCGCAATCGAGATGGACGTTGATGCGGTCTGCGACGGTACTGATGTCGTGATCGGCGCGATCATGCAGCACATCGAGCAGGCGGGCGTGCACTCCGGCGACTCCGCGTGCTCGCTGCCGCCGTACTCGCTGCCGCTGCACATCCAGGACGAGATGCGCGAGCAGGTCAAGAAGATGGCTCTGGAGTTGGGTGTTGTTGGCCTGATGAACGTGCAATTGGCCCTGCAAGGCGAAGATATCTACGTGATCGAAGTGAACCCGCGTGCTTCGCGTACCGTTCCTTTCGTGTCCAAGTGCATCGGTGTTTCCCTGGCCATGATCGCGGCACGCGTGATGGCTGGTAAAACCCTGAAGGAAATTGGCTTCACCAAAGAAATCATTCCTAACTTCTACAGTGTGAAAGAGGCGGTCTTCCCGTTCGCCAAATTCCCGGGTGTTGACCCGATTCTCGGCCCCGAGATGAAGTCCACCGGTGAAGTGATGGGCGTGGGCGATACCTTCGGCGAAGCTTTTGCCAAGGCCCAGATGGGTGCAAGCGAAGTGCTGCCTACCGGCGGTACTGCGTTCATCAGCGTGCGTGACGACGACAAGCCTTTGGTGGCTGGCGTTGCCCGTGACCTGATCAGCCTGGGCTTCGAGATCGTTTCGACTGCCGGCACTGCCAAGTTCATCGAAGCGGCGGGCCTGAAAGTGCGCCGTGTGAACAAGGTGACCGAAGGTCGTCCACACGTTGTCGACATGATCAAGAATGACGAAGTTACCTTGATTATCAACACCACCGAAGGTCGTCAGTCGATTGCTGACTCCTATTCCATTCGCCGCAACGCGCTGCAGCACAAGATCTACTGCACCACCACCATTGCTGCTGGCGAAGCGATCTGTGAAGCGCTCAAGTTCGGTCCTGAAAAAACCGTGCGTCGCTTGCAGGATCTACACGCAGGATTGAAGGCATGATCAAGTACCCAATGACAGTCCAGGGCCATAAAGCCCTGGAGGATGAGCTTGCACACCTGACCAAGGTTGTTCGGCCAAAGCTGAGCAAGGAAATTGGTACGGCACGTGAGCTGGGCGACCTGAAGGAAAATGCGGAATACCATGCGGCTCGGGAGCTGCAGGGTATGTCCGAGGCTCGTATTCGCGATATCGAAGGCCGCCTGCAGAACGCGGTAGTGATCGATGTGGCGGCTATCCCGCACACCGGCAAGGTGATTTTCGGTACGACGGTTGAGATCGCTAACGTTGAGACTGACGAAAGCGTGACATATCAGATCGTTGGCGAAGATGAAGCTGACTTCAAACTCGGAAAAATCTCCGTAGGTTCGCCACTTGCTCGCGCCTTGATTGCCAAGGAAGAGGGTGATGTGGTGGCGGTGAAAACACCGGGCGGCGTCATTGAGTACGAAATTGTTAAAGTAAGTCACATCTAAGAAGTGTGCCCGCCTTGTGCGGGCGCACTTTTTTGGCGGCCGACCCGGGTGTTCCGGGTTGGTAGCTTGTGGTTGTTGCACACAGAATTTTTGCCGGTGCTGGTCTGAACACGGCTGGCAGCGTTGCTGTTTGAAAAGGCAGGTAACGGGTGGGGAAGTCGTGCGTTGGGCGTCTCTGGCTGCCTGATGCGTTGCGCGGGCAGTTCTTGCATAGCTCTCGGGTTTGCCCCGTGAAGAGTTTCAGGGCGCGCCAGGCGCGCCCTTGACCCTTGTCGACATCACTTGAAACGATGGATGTTCGACAGTTGCTTGTTTACATTGACGTTCTTGCGGTACAGAAGCGCCATTTTACCGATAACCTGTACCAATTCCGCTTTGCCGGCCTTGCACATTTGTGCGACGGCCTCCAAGCGGGATTCGCGATCCAGGATGTTGACCTTGATTTTAATCAACTCGTGATCGCCCAATGCGCGTTCGAGTTCGGCTAAAACACCTTCAGTCAAACCATTGTCAGCCACAGTCAAAACTGGTTTCAGATGGTGGCCAATGGACTTGTACTGTTTCTTCTGCTCTTGAGTGAGCGGCATAATCTGACCCCTGTGTCTGATCTTGTAAAAAGCGGCGGCCAGTTTACCCGAGCGAGTCACAGACCGCCCGGTTAATCACGACCCGTTTAAAATTTTTGAGGTGGCCCGTGGCCCGTTCCAAGACTAGCCTTAACTGGCTGAAAGAGCATTTCAACGATCCATACGTCAAAATGGCGCAAAAAGACGGGTATCGCTCGCGTGCCAGCTACAAATTGCTGGAGATTCAAGAGCGTGATCGCCTGATTCGTCCCGGCATGACAGTTATTGACCTCGGGGCTGCACCGGGTGGCTGGTCGCAGGTGACCAGCCGTCTGATCGGTGGTCAGGGACGATTGATCGCATCCGACATCCTGGACATGGACAGTATTCCTGATGTGACCTTCATCAAGGGCGACTTCACCGAGGATGCGGTGCTTGCACAGATCCTCGAGGCGGTCGGAAATACGCAAGTAGACCTTGTGATTTCTGATATGGCCCCCAATATGAGTGGATTGGCAGCTGTAGACATGCCTCGGGCGATGTTCCTGTGCGAATTGGCATTGGATCTTGCTGGGCGCGTCCTACGTCCTGGTGGTGATTTTCTGATCAAGGTTTTCCAGGGGGAAGGCTTCGATCAGTACCACAAAGACATTCGCAAGCTGTTTGACAAGGTACAGATGCGCAAGCCGTCGTCGTCACGAGACAGGTCCCGCGAGCAGTATTTGCTGGGGCGCGGCTTCCGCGGTATCGATGGTTCTGCCAGTGATGAGCGTCTCTGACAAGGGCGATAGTTTTTTTTGAATCGCTTTACAGATCTGGCATAACGAATATTGTGTAGTCAAAGTTTCACAAAGGGTTACAGACGGAGCCTGCAAGGGTTGTAGGCAATGTAGTAAGTTATGCCGGTGAATATCATGCGAAGCACGCTTCAGTAGCGGGGCTTGCTTCAGAGGGTAGCTAATTGAACGATATGGCAAAGAATCTGATCCTGTGGTTGATCATCGCCGCTGTCCTGGTGACAGTGATGAACAACTTCTCCAGTCCAAACGAGCCACAAACCCTCAACTATTCCGACTTCATCCAGCAAGTTAAGGATGGCAAGGTCGAACGCGTTGCCGTGGATGGCTACGTGATTACCGGCAAGCGCAGCGATGGCGATACCTTCAAAACCATCCGTCCGGCCATTCAGGACAACGGTTTGATCGGTGACCTGGTAGATAACCATGTGACCGTTGAAGGCAAACTGCCTGAGCAACAAAGCATCTGGACTCAGCTGTTGGTTGCGAGCTTCCCGATTCTGGTGATCATCGCAGTCTTCATGTTCTTCATGCGCCAAATGCAGGGCGGTGCCGGCGGTAAAGGCGGTCCGATGAGCTTTGGCAAGAGCAAGGCGCGACTGTTGTCGGAAGATCAGGTCAAGACGACTCTGGCTGACGTGGCAGGCTGCGACGAAGCCAAGGAAGAAGTGGGCGAACTGGTTGAGTTCCTTCGTGATCCGGGCAAGTTCCAGCGTCTGGGTGGCCGTATTCCTCGTGGTGTGCTGATGGTTGGCCCGCCTGGTACAGGTAAAACCCTGATCGCCAAGGCGATTGCGGGCGAGGCCAAAGTACCGTTTTTCACCATTTCCGGTTCTGACTTCGTTGAAATGTTTGTGGGCGTCGGTGCGAGCCGTGTCCGCGACATGTTTGAGCAGGCCAAGAAGCACGCACCTTGCATCATCTTCATCGATGAAATCGATGCTGTCGGCCGTCACCGTGGTAACGGTATGGGCGGTGGCCATGATGAGCGCGAGCAAACCCTTAACCAGTTGCTGGTTGAGATGGACGGCTTTGAGATGAATGACGGCATCATTGTGATTGCCGCCACCAACCGTCCTGACGTACTAGACCCTGCGCTGTTGCGTCCAGGCCGTTTTGACCGTCAGGTAGTGGTTGGCTTGCCGGACATTCGTGGTCGCGAGCAGATCCTCAAGGTTCATATGCGTAAAGTGCCGATGGGCGATGATGTCCAGCCGGGCGTGATTGCGCGTGGTACTCCGGGCTTCTCCGGTGCTGACCTGGCCAACCTGGTAAACGAAGCTTCCCTGTTCGCAGCGCGCACCGGCAAGCGTGTTGTTGAAATGAAAGAGTTCGAGCTGGCCAAAGACAAGATCATGATGGGCGCCGAGCGCAAATCGATGGTCATGTCGGACAAGGAAAAGCGCAACACGGCTTATCACGAAGCAGGTCACGCCATTGTTGGTCGCGTTGTGCCGGAGCATGACCCGGTTTACAAAGTCTCGATCATCCCTCGCGGTCGCGCCTTGGGCGTTACCATGTTCCTGCCGGAAGAGGATCGTTACAGCCTGTCCAAGCGTGCGCTGATCAGCCAGATCTGTTCGCTCTATGGCGGCCGTATCGCCGAAGAGATGACTCTGGGCTTTGACGGTGTTACAACCGGCGCGTCCAACGACATCATGCGTGCGAGCCAGATTGCCCGGAACATGGTGACCAAGTGGGGCTTGTCCGAAAAGCTGGGCCCATTGATGTATGCCGAAGATGAAGAGTCTTATCTGGGTCGCGGTGGTGGTCAGTCTGCGAGCGTTTCGGGTGATACAGCCAAGCTGATCGATTCCGAAGTGCGCAGCATCATTGATCAGTGCTACAACACGGCCAAGCAGATCCTGACCGAGCATCGTGACAAGCTTGATGCCATGGCTGATGCGCTGATGAAGTACGAAACAATCGATGCCGATCAGATCGACGACATCATGGCGGGTCGCCCGCCGCGCGAGCCGCGTGACTGGGAAGACGGTAGTTCGGGTACCCCGACTGCTCCGACGCTGGATAAAACCGAGCGCCCGGAAACACCAATCGGCGGCCCTGCTGCTGATCAATAAGGCTTGAAATGACTTCTGTTCAGTCCTCAACCCGGTTGCCTTGCGGCAACCGGGTTCTTGATTTGGCCCATACGCATGTTATGGGCATACTCAATGTCACCCCCGATTCCTTTTCCGATGGCGGCCGTTTCGCTGCGTTGGATGCGGCTCTGCGCCATGCAGAGGCGATGGTCCTGGCCGGTGCAACCCTGATTGATGTTGGCGGTGAATCAACGCGCCCCGGAGCTCCTGTGGTTTTACCGCAGGAAGAGCTCGACCGGGTTGCGCCTGTTGTCGAGCGAATGGCTCGGGAACTGGACGTGATTATTTCGGTCGATACATCCGCGCCAATGGTCATGACCGAGGTTGCGCGTCTGGGAGCAGGGCTGATCAATGATGTGCGCTCGCTGCGCCGTGAAGGGGCTTTGCAGGCGGCTGCGACCACAGGTTTGCCGGTATGTTTGATGCATATGCTCGGTGAGCCGGGTGATATGCAGGACAATCCGCGCTACGACGACCTGGTAGGTGAGGTGTCGGCATTTCTCGTTGATGGCATGGCTCGGTGTGCGGCTGCCGGTCTCGGGCCTGAGCGCATCGTGCTGGACCCGGGCTTTGGCTTTGCAAAAACATTGCAGCACAACTTGAGCCTGTTCAAGCATATGGAGGCCCTGCATGCGCTGGGTCGACCTCTGCTGGTGGGCGTGTCACGTAAAAGCATGGTCGGGCAGACTTTGAGCCGGCCGGTTGCGGAACGACTGTATGGCAGTCTTGCGCTTGCAGCTTTGGCGATGACCAAGGGGGCGCGAATATTGCGCGTCCATGATGTTGCCGAAACGGTTGATGTGGTACGGATGATCGCAGCGGTAGAGTCCGCCGACTAAAAATGATGGAGCAGTTATGACAAAGAAGTATTTTGGCACCGACGGGATTCGTGGTCGGGTCGGCGTTTATCCGATCACCCCTGATTTTATGCTCAAGCTGGGCTGGGCTGCCGGTATGGCGTTTCGCAGCAAGGGCGCTTGCCGGATCCTGGTCGGCAAGGACACCCGTATTTCGGGCTACATGTTTGAATCTGCTCTGGAAGCAGGTTTGTCGGCTGCCGGTGCTGATGTGCTGCTGCTGGGGCCGATGCCTACACCGGCGATCGCCTATCTGACGCGTACCTTCCATGCCGAAGCCGGCATTGTGATCAGCGCTTCGCACAATCCTTATGACGATAACGGCATCAAGTTCTTCTCGGGCGATGGCACCAAACTGCCTGATGACGTCGAGTTGATGATCGAGGAGTTGTTGGACGCTCCCATGACGGTTGCCGAATCCGACAAGCTAGGCAAGGTATCGCGCATCAACGACGCTCCGGGCCGCTACATTGAGTTCTGCAAAAGCAGTGTGCCTAGCAGCACCAACTTCAGCGGTCTCAAGATTGTTCTCGACTGCGCCCATGGTGCTACCTACAAGGTTGCACCAAGTGTTTTCAAAGAGCTGGGCGCGCAGGTCACTGTGTTGTCGGCTCAGCCTGACGGGCTGAATATCAACGAAAATTGCGGCTCGACCCATATGGGTCAGTTGCAGGCTGCTGTGCTGGCCGAAGGTGCTGATCTTGGGATTGCCTTTGACGGTGATGGCGATAGGGTCTTGATGGTCGATCATACTGGCGCAATTGTTGATGGTGATGATCTGCTGTTCATCATTGCGCGTGATCTGCACGAGCGCGGCAAGTTGCAGGGTGGTGTTGTCGGTACGTTGATGAGCAATCTCGGGCTTGAGCTGGCGCTGGCTGACCTGGGCATTCCGTTTGTGCGTGCCAATGTGGGTGACCGTTACGTTATCGCCGGCCTGCAAGAGCGCGATTGGCAGGTTGGGGGTGAGAACTCCGGGCACATCGTCTGCTTCCAGCACACCACGACCGGCGATGCGATCATTGCTGCGCTTCAAGTGCTGCTGTCTTTGCGCCGTCGCGATGAAAGCCTGGCCCAGTCTCGCCAAGCGCTGCGCAAGTGCCCGCAAATTCTGCTGAACGTGCGTTTTGCGGGTGGGGTCAATCCCGTCGAGCATCCGGCTGTTAAAGAAGCTTGCGCACGTGTGACGAAGGCCATGAATGGTCGTGGTCGCGTATTGTTGCGCAAGTCGGGAACAGAGCCTTTGGTGCGTGTAATGGTCGAAGGCGATGACGAAAACATGGTTCGCGGCTACGCCGAAGAGCTGGCAAAACTCGTAAGTGAAGTTTGTGCCTGAATTCGGCTTGCCAGCGCGGATGTGGTTGGGTAACATCTGCGCCCACTTTGACCGACGAGGTAAAGCATGCGTCGCACTATGGTAGCTGGTAACTGGAAGATGCACGGTACCCGCGCCAGCGTCGCTGAGCTGATCGACGGTCTGCGTGGTCTGGTCTTGCCAAACGATGTTGATGTTGCCGTATTCCCGCCTCAGCTGTTTATTGATCGTGTGATCAATGGCTTGCAAGGCGCGCCGATTTCGGTCGGAGCTCAGGATGCTGCAGTGGAGTCGGGGCAGGGCGCTCTGACTGGCGAGATTTCATCGAGCCAGTTGGCAGACGCAGGTTGCAAGCTGGTGCTTGTGGGTCACTCCGAGCGTCGCCTGATTCTGGGTGAGCAGGATGAAACGCTCAATCGCAAGTTTGCAGCGGCTCAAGCCTCTGGCTTGATGCCGGTGCTGTGCATAGGGGAGACCCTGGAGCAGCGCGAAGCGGGACAAACGCTTGAAGTGGTAGAGCGTCAGCTGAATGCCGTGATTGACGAGTTTGGCATTGATGCTTTTGTAAATGCTGTGATTGCATACGAGCCGGTCTGGGCCATTGGCACCGGGCTGACCGCATCACCGCAGCAAGCGCAAGATGTGCATGCGGCCATTCGCGCACAGCTGGCGCAAAAGAATTCTGAAGTAGCACAAGGTGTGCGGCTTCTATACGGCGGCAGCGTGAAGGCGGCCAATGCGGTCGAACTGTTCAGCATGCCGGATATCGATGGGGGACTCATTGGCGGGGCTTCCCTGAATGCAGATGAGTTCGGTGCGATCATTCGTGCCGCAGGAAACTGAAAATGCTGGATAACGTCGTAACTGTGTTTCATCTGCTGACAGCATTGGGTGTAATTGCCCTGGTTTTGCTGCAACAGGGCAAGGGAGCGGATGCTGGAGCATCTTTTGGCGCAGGTGCATCAAATACTGTGTTCGGAAGCCAAGGTTCCTCTACCTTTCTTAGTAAGTTTACTGCTATACTTGCCGCAGGTTTTTTCATAACCAGCTTGGGGTTAGGTTACTTTGCTAAAGAGAAAGCTGAACAGCTGACTCAAGTAGGTTTGCCAAATCCAGCAGTGTTGGAAGTTCCAGTGCAAAAGCCGGCTTCAGATGATGTTCCGGTGCTTCAAGAGCAAAAGTCGGCAACCCCTGCGACTGACGTACCTCCAGCTCAAGAGCAAAAGTAAAACGGGTTTCATGATGTAACGTAGTATTGCCGAGGTGGTGGAATTGGTAGACACGCAACCTTGAGGTGGTTGTGCCCATAGGGTGTAGGGGTTCGAGTCCCCTTCTCGGTACCAATTATCAAGAATGCCCGCAGTAGCGGGCTTTCTTGTATGTGGAAGGTTGGATTGACCCTGAAAAGGATCAACCGTATACTTCCGCTCCAGCTTTGTCGCGGGATGGAGCAGTCTGGTAGCTCGTCGGGCTCATAACCCGAAGGTCGTCGGTTCAAATCCGGCTCCCGCAACCAGTTTTAGCGGAGCCCCTTCTTAGGGGCTTTTTGTTAACTGGACACTTTATAGCGTCGGTATTCAACGACGTTTCAGAGATGGGCGTTTCGCCCATTTTTTCATTTTGCACAGCATGCACAAACATGCACTAGGGGGTTCAGGTGTCGAGCAAGCTAGAACAGTTGCAGGACTTGTTGGCCCCGGTGATCGTGGCCCTTGGCTATGAATGCTGGGGTATTGAATTTTCGGCTCAAGGCCGCCATTCAATGTTGCGTGTCTATATCGACAAGGAAGGCGGCGTACTGGTGGATGACTGCGCAATAGTCAGTCGTCAGATCAGCGGCGTTCTGGATGTCGAAGATCCTATCGCTGTTGAGTACACGCTTGAAGTTTCTTCTCCTGGCATGGAACGCCCACTGTTCACCATTGAACAGTTTGCGAAATTTGCCGGTGAGCAAGTGAGGATCAAGCTGCGCTCGCCTTTCGAAGGGCGACGCAACTTTCAGGGCCTTCTGCGCGGCGTAGAGGAACAGGACATTGTGGTGCAGGTTGAAGACCATGAATTCCTGTTGCCGATCGATATGATCGACAAGGCCAACATTATTCCCAGTTTTGACTGAGACGCGGATCCCGCGGATCCAATGGCTTGCGAAAGGCGAGGCGTACGATGAGCAAAGAAGTACTGCTGGTTGTTGAGTCGGTGTCCAATGAAAAGGGCGTACCGGCAAACGTTATTTTTGAAGCGCTGGAGCTGGCTCTGGCCACCGCGACTAAAAAGCGTTTTGAAGACGAAGTCGAACTGCGTGTGGAAATCAATCGCCACACCGGTAACTATGAGACTTTCCGTCGCTGGACTGTGGTCGAAGACGAAGATCTGGATGATCCAGCATACGAGTTGGCGGTTGACCAGGCCCAGGCGAAACAGCCAGGCGCGGTAGCCGGCGATATTATCGAAGAGAAAATCGATTCTATCGAATTCGGTCGGATCGCTGCACAAACGGCCAAACAGGTCATCGTGCAGAAAGTCCGCGAAGCCGAGCGTGCTCAAGTAGTCGATGCCTATCGCGAGCGTCTGGGCGAAATTATTTCTGGCACCGTTAAAAAGGTGACACGTGACAATGTGATCGTTGATCTGGGCAATAACGCTGAAGCGTTGCTGGCCCGAGAAGACATCATTTCGCGTGAAACTTTCCGTGTTGGCGTACGCCTTCGCGCTCTGCTGAAAGAAATTCGCACCGAAAATCGCGGCCCTCAGCTGATCCTGTCGCGTACCGCGCCAGAGATGCTGATCGAGTTGTTCCGCATTGAAGTGCCAGAAATCTCCGAAGGCCTGATCGAAGTGATGGCGGCCTCCCGAGATCCTGGATCACGCGCTAAAATAGCCGTTCGCTCGAAAGACAAACGCATTGATCCGCAAGGTGCCTGCATTGGTATGCGCGGTTCGCGTGTCCAGGCAGTGTCCGGCGAATTGGGCGGAGAGCGAGTGGATATCGTCCTTTGGGATGACAACCCGGCGCAGTTCGTGATCAACGCAATGTCGCCCGCAGAAGTGGCGGCAATTATCGTCGACGAAGATGCCCATGCAATGGACATCGCAGTTGGCGCAGACAATCTGGCCCAGGCGATTGGTCGCGGCGGTCAGAACGTGCGTTTGGCCAGCCAGTTGACCGGCTGGACCCTGAACGTGATGACCGAATCGGACATCCAGGCTAAGCAGCAAGCAGAAACCGGCGATATCCTGCGCAACTTCATCGAAGAGCTGGAAGTTGATGAAGACCTGGCGCAGGTACTGGTAGATGAAGGCTTTACTAGCCTGGAAGAGATTGCCTACGTACCGGTGGAGGAAATGCTCAACATCGATGGCTTTGACGAAGATACCGTCAACGAGCTTCGCGCTCGGGCCAAGGATCGACTGTTGACTAAAGCCATCGCTACTGAGGAAAAGCTGGCAGACGCCCATCCGGCCGAAGACCTGCTCTCGCTTGAGGGTATGGACAAGGATTTGGCGATGGAACTGGCGGTGCGCGGCGTAATTACCCGCGAAGACCTGGCCGAGCAGTCTATTGACGACCTGCTCGACATCGACGGCATTGACGATGATCGTGCCGGCAAGTTGATCATGGCCGCCCGAGCCCATTGGTTCGAGTAATTAGGCGCGGCCTGAGGAGAGAAATGCATGACGCAAGTCACGGTGAAACAACTGGCCGATGAGGTCAAAACACCGGTTGAGCGCCTGTTGCAGCAGATGCGTGAGGCAGGTCTGCCGCACAACGCCGCCGAGCAGAATGTGACCGACAGTGAGAAGCAAGCTCTGCTGACTCACCTGAAAAGCAGCCACAAGGCTAAAGTGGAAGAACCGCGCAAGATCACTTTGCAGCGTAAAACCACCAGTACCCTGCGTGTTGCTGGCAGCAAAAGCATTAGCGTTGAAGTACGCAAGAAGAAAGTCTTCGTACAGCGTAGCCCGGAAGAAATTGAAGCCGAGCGCAAACGTGAGATGGATGAACGTCGTGCAGTAGACAATGCCGCACGTCAAAAGGCTGAAGAAGAGTCCAAGCGTCGCACCGAAGAAGAAGCGCGCCGTCAGCCTGCATCTACGACTGCGCCAGCTCCGGCTGTTGCGGCACCTGCACCTGTGCAAACCGCACCGGCAGCAGCACCTGCTCCAGCCGCTGATGCACGCAAGCGTGACGAACAGCGTCGCCCGGACAAGCCACGCGCCGACGATAACAATCGTCGCGGTAGTGGTGACGGCGATCGCAAAAACGCTCCGCATCGTGCCTCGGTTAAAGAAAAAGCACCGACTCCACGTGTTGCTCCACGCACTTCCGACGAAGAAAGCGACAGCTTCCGTCGCGGCGGTCGTGGCAAGGGCAAGCTGAAGAAGCGTAACGCTCACGGTTTCCAGAGCCCAACCGGCCCTGTAGTTCGTGACGTACAGATTGGCGAGACCATCACTGTCGGCGATTTGGCTGCACAGATGTCGGTCAAGGCTGCTGAAGTCATCAAGTTCATGTTCAAGCTGGGTACTCCAGCGACCATCAACCAGGTACTTGATCAGGAAACTGCTCAACTGGTTGCTGAAGAACTGGGCCACAAAGTGACTCTGGTCAGCGACAACGCCCTGGAAGATTCCCTGGCCGAGTCCCTGAAGTTCGAAGGCGAGTCGTTCTCCCGTGCTCCGGTTGTGACCGTAATGGGCCACGTTGACCATGGTAAAACGTCCCTGCTCGATTACATCCGTCGTGCCAAGGTAGCTGCTGGCGAAGCCGGTGGTATTACTCAGCACATCGGCGCGTACCACGTTGAAACCGAACGCGGCATGGTCACTTTCCTCGATACCCCGGGTCACGCTGCGTTTACCGCAATGCGTGCACGTGGTGCCAAGGCGACTGACATCGTGATTCTGGTTGTGGCTGCTGACGACGGCGTAATGCCGCAGACCATCGAAGCTGTTCAGCATGCGAAAGCAGCTGGCGTGCCTCTGGTTGTAGCAGTGAACAAAATCGACAAGCCAGGTGCCGATCTCGATCGCATCCGCAGCGAGTTGTCCGTTCACGGCGTGACGTCGGAAGAATGGGGTGGTGACACTCCGTTTGTTTCGGTCTCGGCGAAAATGGGTACCGGCGTTGACGAATTGCTCGAAGCCGTATTGCTGCAAGCCGAAGTTCTGGAACTCAAGGCAACTCCATCGGCTCCTGGCCGTGGCGTAGTGGTTGAGTCCCGTCTGGACAAAGGCCGTGGCCCGGTTGCTACCGTTCTGGTTCAAGACGGTACCCTGCGCCAAGGCGATATGGTACTGGTCGGCTCCAACTACGGCCGCATCCGCGCCATGCTCGATGAGAACGGCAAGTCCATCAAGGAAGCCGGTCCATCCATCCCTGTCGAGATTCTCGGCCTGGACGGTACGCCAGATGCTGGCGACGAGATGAGCGTAATGACCGACGAGAAGAAGGCGCGTGAAGTTGCCCTGTTCCGTCAAGGCAAGTTCCGCGAAGTGAAACTGGCGCGTGCTCACGCAGGCAAGCTGGAAAACATCTTCGAGAACATGGGCCAGGAAGAGAAGAAGACGCTTAATATCGTCCTCAAATCTGACGTCCGTGGTTCGTTGGAAGCTCTGCAGGGCGCCCTTGGCGGCCTGGGTAACGACGAAGTGCAAGTGCGCGTAGTGGGCGGCGGTGTCGGTGGTATCACCGAGAGCGACGCTAACCTGGCACTGGCCTCCAACGCTGTACTGTTTGGCTTCAACGTGCGTGCCGATGCTGGCGCTCGCAAGATTGTCGAGCAGGAAGGCCTGGACATGCGTTACTACAACGTCATCTACGACATCATCGAAGACGTCAAGAAAGCCCTTACCGGCATGCTTGGCAGCGACGTTCGGGAGAACATCCTGGGTATCGCTGAAGTCCGTGACGTGTTCCGTTCGCCTAAGTTCGGCGCGGTTGCAGGTTGCATGGTGCTTGAAGGTGTTGTTCACCGTAACCGTCCAATCCGCGTACTGCGTGAAGACATCGTTATCTACGAAGGCGAGCTGGAATCCCTGCGTCGCTTTAAAGATGACATGTCCGAAGTGCGTGCCGGCATGGAATGCGGTATCGGCGTCAAGAGCTACAACGACGTTAAAGTCGGTGACAAGATCGAAGTGTTCGAGAAGGTCCAGGTTGCTCGCAGCCTCTAACTCGCGAGCCTCAAGAGCGAGGACGAGCCCGCGCATGCAAATGCGCAGTGCTCGGCCTGGACTCTAAACGCAACGCCCGGTCCGGCTTCTGTCTGGCCGGGCGTTTGCCGCTTTCAGACCGCATGGGTTTCCCATGGGTGAGTAACAGGTAACAAGACATGGCAAAAGAATATAGCCGTACCCAACGTATTGGCGATCAGATGCAGCGCGAGCTGGCACAGCTGATCCGTCGTGAAGTCAAAGACCCGCGTGTGGGTCTGGTCACCATTACTGCTGTTGATGTCAGCCGTGACGTCGGTCACGCCAAGATTTTCATCACCGTGATGGGCCAGGACAACGCAGAAGATATCGCTCAGACCATCAAGGTACTGAACTCGGCGGCGGGTTTCCTGCGTATGCAACTGGCGCGTGAAATGAAACTGCGCAGCGTTCCACAGCTGCACTTTCATTACGACGAAAGTGTTGTGCGTGGCGCTCATCTGTCCGCTTTGATCGAGCGTGCAGTGGCTGAAGACAATCAGCACCCTGAAACCACTGCTCCTGAAGACACCAAGGAGTAACCGGTGGCTCAGGTCAAGCGTATCCGTCGTAACGTCAGCGGTATCATCCTGCTCGACAAGCCGCTTGGGTTCACCTCCAACGCGGCCCTGCAGAAAGTCCGCTGGCTGCTCAATGCCGAGAAGGCAGGGCACACCGGTAGCCTCGATCCATTGGCCAGCGGTGTATTGCCGCTGTGCTTCGGCGAAGCCACCAAGTTTTCGCAATACTTGCTCGATTCCGACAAGGGTTATGAAACCCTGATGCAATTGGGCAAGACCACCACCACTGCAGATGCGGAAGGCGATGTTTTGCTGACGCGTCCGGTGACCGTTGGTCGCGCCGATATCGAAGCTGTTTTACCTCGTTTTCGTGGGCAAATCAGTCAGATACCGCCGATGTACTCTGCGCTCAAGCGCGACGGACAGCCGCTTTACAAGCTGGCCCGTGCAGGCGAAGTGGTGGAGCGTGAACCACGTTCTGTTACTATTACCCGCCTCGAATTACTGGCCAGCGAAGGCGACACTGCGCGCTTGGCCGTCGACTGCACCAAAGGCACTTATATCCGTACCCTCGTGGAAGATATCGGTGAGCAACTCGGGTGCGGGGCATACGTTGCAGAGTTACGTCGTACGCACGCCGGACCTTTCGACCTGACCCAAACGGTCACGCTGGAAGAGTTGGAAGCAGTGCATGCCGAAGGCGGCAACGAAGCGGTAGACCGTTTCCTGATGCCATCGGACAGCGGCTTGCTGGACTGGCCATTGCTGCACTTCTCGGAGCACAGTGCGTTCTATTGGCTTAACGGCCAACCGGTTCGCGCTCCGGATGCACCGAAGTTCGGTATGGTGCGGGTACAGGATCACAACGGTCGCTTTATCGGTATCGGTGAAGTGAGCGAAGACGGGCGCATTGCGCCGCGTCGACTGATTCGGTCGGAATGACCGAAATCAGGTTGCTACGGGATGTAATACTCTCGTAGCAGACTGGAAATGAGGGTGGCTGTTATTAGGCACGGTCACATCTCACTTATGAATACGAGGATTTGTCCTCGGCCTATTGGATCTGTCTTGTTCACAAGCAGACCCCTAATGAAAGGAAATGCCACATGGCACTGACAGTCGAACACAAAGCAGAAATCGTAGCTGACTACCAGCAAGCTCCAGGTGATACAGGTTCTCCAGAAGTGCAGGTTGCACTGCTGACCTTTAACATCAACACGCTGCAAGGTCACTTCAAAGAAAACAAAAAGGACCACCACTCCCGTCGTGGTCTGATCCGTATGGTAAACCAGCGTCGCAAGCTGCTGGACTACCTCAAAGGCAAGAACGTTGAGCGTTACAAAACGCTGATCGCTCGCCTGGGTCTGCGTCGCTAATAGCGATGTTGCTAGAGGCTGGTCGTCTGTCGTGCGTTTGCGGGTTTCCCGCAGGCGGACAGCAGGCTTCCAGCCTCAAGTTTTATCTGGACTAGCCGGATTCTTACGAAAACTTGCCGTACAGACTGTTTTCGTAAGCATCTTGAGTCGGGTCAATACCCGATGTTGCACATGACTTTCGCAAGAAACCCGTTCCCCAAGAGCCACAAAGAAGGTAGGACACCGTGAACCCGGTTATCAAAAAATTTCAGTTCGGTCAGTCGACCGTTACTCTCGAGACTGGCCGCATCGCCCGTCAGGCCTCCGGCGCAGTATTGGTCACCGTTGACGACGACGTCAGCGTGTTGGTGACTGTTGTCGGCTCCAAGCAAGCTGATCCAGGCAAGGGCTTCTTCCCTCTGTCGGTTCACTACCAGGAAAAAACCTACGCCGCGGGTAAAATCCCGGGCGGTTTCTTCAAGCGTGAAGGTCGCCCTTCCGAGAAAGAAACCCTGACTTCGCGTCTGATCGACCGTCCGATCCGTCCGCTGTTCCCAGAAGGCTTCATGAACGAAGTGCAGGTTGTCTGCACCGTTCTGTCCACCAGCAAAAAAACCGATCCGGACGTCGCTGCGATGATCGGTACTTCGGCTGCACTGGCTATCTCCGGTATTCCTTTTGATGGTCCGATCGGCGCTGCCCGCGTTGCTTACCACGAAAGCACCGGCTACCTGCTGAACCCGACTTACGAGCAACTGGCCGCTTCGAGCCTGGACATGGTTGTTGCCGGTACGTCGGAAGCCGTATTGATGGTTGAATCGGAAGCCAAAGAGCTGACCGAAGACCAGATGCTGGGCGCGGTACTGTTCGCTCACGACGAATTCCAGGTTGTGATCCAGGCTGTTAAAGAGCTGGCTGCCGAAGCTGCAAAACCAACATGGGACTGGGCTCCGGCTCCAGAAGCTACCGAACTGCTGGGCGCTATCCGTGCCGAGTTCGGTGAAGCGATCTCCCAGGCCTACACCCTGACCGTCAAGCACGAGCGTTATGCACGTCTGGGCGAGCTGAAAGACCAGGTTGTTGCCAAGCTGTCCGGTGAAGAAGGCCAGCCTTCGGCTAGCGAAGTCAAAGCTGCTTTCGGTGAAATCGAATACCGCACCGTTCGCGAAAACATCGTTAACGGCAAGCCGCGTATCGATGGTCGTGACACCAAGACTGTTCGCCCGCTGAACATCGAAGTAGGCGTTCTGCCAAAGACCCACGGTTCGGCTCTGTTCACCCGTGGTGAAACTCAGGCACTGGTTGTTGCAACTCTGGGTACTGCCCGTGACGCGCAGCTGCTGGACACCCTGGAAGGCGAGAAAAAAGACCCGTTCATGCTGCACTACAACTTCCCTCCGTTCTCGGTAGGTGAGTGTGGTCGCATGGGTGGCGCTGGTCGTCGCGAAATCGGTCACGGTCGTCTGGCCCGCCGTTCGGTTCAGGCCATGCTGCCTGCCGCCGACGTGTTCCCGTACACCATCCGTGTTGTATCGGAAATCACCGAGTCCAACGGTTCCAGCTCCATGGCTTCGGTCTGCGGTGCTTCCCTGGCACTGATGGACGCTGGTGTTCCGATGAAGGCACCTGTTGCCGGTATCGCCATGGGTCTGGTTAAAGAAGGCGAGAAATTCGCAGTTCTGACCGACATCCTGGGTGACGAAGATCACCTGGGCGACATGGATTTCAAAGTAGCCGGTACCGCCAAAGGTGTTACCGCGCTGCAGATGGACATCAAGATCAAAGGCATCACCGAAGAAATCATGGAGATCGCACTGGGCCAAGCCCTGGACGCTCGCCTGAATATCTTGGGTCAGATGAACCAGATCATTGCCGTATCGCGCAACGAACTGTCGGCCAACGCTCCGACCATGATTGCGATGAAGATCGACACCGACAAAATCCGTGATGTTATCGGTAAAGGCGGCGCGACCATCCGTGCAATCTGTGAAGAAACCAAAGCTTCGATCGATATCGAAGACGACGGTTCGATCAAGATCTTCGGCGAAACCAAAGAAGCAGCAGAAGCGGCGCGTCAGCGTGTTCTGGGCATCACTGCTGAAGCCGAAATCGGCAAGATCTACGTGGGCAAGGTTGAGCGTATCGTCGACTTCGGCGCATTCGTAAACATCCTGCCGGGCAAAGACGGCCTGGTTCACATCTCCATGCTGAGCGATGCTCGCGTTGAGAAAGTGACTGACATTCTGAAAGAAGGTCAGGAAGTGGAAGTATTGGTACTGGACGTGGACAACCGCGGCCGTATCAAGCTGTCCATCAAGGACGTAGCAGCAGCCAAGGCTTCGGAAGCTTAATAGCCCCCCGATACCTGCGTTGAAAAAAGGACCCTCAAGGGTCCTTTTTTTATGTCTGGAGAAAAGTCGGCACGGCGGGCGGCGGGCCATCAGTGAAAAACCGCAACTTGCATGCAGGTTCGCAGCCGGTCATGCATTATGCACGACGATCTGTTTTCATCTTGTTTATAAGCTGTTGATTTATAAGGATTTATTTAAATCTGGAAGTTGGCACAACCCCTGCAACACTATAGGTAACCCTGCTGCCAGAAGACGGCGCAGATTTTGAAGAAGACAGGAGTTACTCGTATGAAGAAGTTCGCTATCGCTGCTGCAACTGCCACCGCTCTGACCCTGACCATGGCCAACGCTGCATTTGCTGCTCAAGCGACTAACCAGGCACCAATGGTCGTGGCTGCTGGCGAAGTAACCAAAGCCAAGGAAGCTACTTCTGACACTTGGATCACGACCAAAGTGAAAGCTGATCTGGTCACTGAAAAAGGCATTCCAGGCACAGACATCAAGGTTGAAACGAACAAAGGCGTTGTTTCCCTATCTTCCATGGTTCCAGTGACTGAAGCCCAAAAAGACATCGCGGTTGCCATCGCCAAAAAGATCAAAGGCGTCAAAGCTGTCTCGGCTGATGGCCTGAAAGCGGAATAAACCACCCTTGCTCGTAGAACCGGGGGACAAAGTCGTAGCAGGTGATTCAAGTAGTACGCCTGCTGGCTTTTAAAGAGGTTCATGCGACGGTCACACGGATGTGACCATTACAGCCCCCGGCGCTTGCGTCGGGGGCTGTTCTATTTGCGTAGTACCGTTTGTGCAGGAGCTGGCTTGCCAGCGATTGCATCACGGCGCAGAGCCAGGCCAACCGAACTGCCTGCAGGCTCCAGGCATAGTCAGATACTTACTCGCTATCCAGGTGCAGCGGTGAGATCACCCGGCCATCGCTTTCGGCCTCGCCCAGCGTAGCGTCGATAAAGTACACGCGGTCGTCAGCCAGCTGGCCTTTATCCACCAGGAAGTCCTTGATACTGCTTGCGCGGTCCTGACCCAGTTGGCGCAACAGCACTTCGCTTTTGCTCCAGAAGTCGATCAATGCAGCACTCATTTTGGCGGCTCGCTCATCACGGCTCAGATCAGCCCACTCGGCAGGCGGCTGCTGTTTGAGGCGGGTGCGGTAAATACCTTCCAGCAAGGCCGCTTTCTCATCCTCCGGCACTTTGAGCAGGGATGCCTGGGCTGGCACCTTGTCTCCACGGCGCTGGAGGATTTTGTAGAAGTTGTACTGATACTCGCGCTCAAGGCGATCCTGCGCAATGTGCGGGCCATCGCTGCTCTGTGCGGCGGTACCCTCGATTTCCAGGCGCAGGGCCGGGCGTTCCTTGAGGGCCTGGGCCAGAGTGGTCAGCGCTTTTTGCGCCTCCGGGCTCAGCTCGCTTGATCCTGGCGTGAACGACACTGTGCCCAGGTCCTCAGCGCCACCGCCGCTGATCAGTCCGCCAATGAACTTGAAGGGGGCTTGTGCGGCGCGCAGCACCAGGTTGCGTACGGTCTGCCAGATAATCGGCATCACACTGAACTGCGGATTGTTGAGGTCGCCGCTGATCGGCAGTTCGATGGAGATCTTGCCGTCGGTGTCCTTGAGCAAGGCAATAGCCAGTTTGATCGGCAGATCCACTGCATCGGGACTGTCGACTTTCTCCCCCAGCTGCAACTGCTCGACTACCAGTTTGTTCTCGGCCTTGAGCTGGCCGTTGCTGATCATGTAATGCAGATCAAGGTTCAGGCGACCCTTGCGTATGCGGTAGCCGGCAAACTTGCCGGAGTAGGGGGTCAGGGTCGTCAGTTCGACACGCTTGAAGCTGGTGGCGATATCCAGGCTGGCCATCGGGTCAAACGGGTTGACGCTGCCCTTGATGGTCACTGGCGCATAGCGGTCGACCTTGCCCGCTATGTTGACCGGGGCCGGCTTGGCATTGCGGCTATCGATAGTGCCGATCTGGCCATTGAGCTGTTGAACGGCAGTCTGGAAGTTCGGTGTCAGGCTAAAGTCGGCGAAGTTGGCCGAGCCGTCGTTGATCGCAATTGCGCCTATGTGGATGCCAAGCGGCCTGCTCTTGCTGGCCGTGCTTTTGGCCGTGCTGCCTGCGGGTTGCGGGATCAGCAGGTCATCGACGTTGGTGGTGCGATCGTCGTTGATCATGAAACGTACATAGGGTTTTTCGAAATTGACCCGGGCCACCGACAGGCTGTCACCGTGCTGGTACTTCACGTCGTCCAGCACCAGTTTCTGCCACTTGAGGAAGTCACGGTTTTTTAGCGTATCCAGTGTGTGCAACTGATCGACCTGGGCCCGGCCTTCTACGGTAAAGGCCAGCGGTTCGGTGCTTTTGAGGTTGACCGCCAGGTCGCTGCCGAGCATGCCGCTGCGCAGCTCAAGGCGTATGAAGGGGTCGATGTAAGCCTGGGCCACGCGCAGGTCGATGTCTTTGGTCGTGACGTTGAGCCTGGCACTCACCGGGCTCAGGTTGACGTCGCCGCTGGCCGTGAGCTGGCCCTGTTTGCCCACACCCGTGTCGAGGTTGAGGGTGAAGGGGGAGCGGTTCAGGCTGTCGAAGTCTTTGAGGTTCAGGTTGAGCGGCCCGATATCCAGTGCCACCGGGGTTTTGGGCTCGTTGTCGGCGAGGTGTACACGGTAGTCGCGCAGCTCAACATCCTTGAGCAGCACTTCCCAGGGTTTACCCGGTGCAACGGGCGCAGGTTTAGGTGCTTCAACCGTCACCACCTCGTCCGCTTTGTGCGCTGCTTTCTCGGGTTGGCTGGCAAACAGTTTTTGCCAGTCAAGCTGACCGTCTTTCTCGCGGGCGGCCCAGGTTTCGAGGTTCTTGCTCTGAATCTTGCCTACAACCACCTTCTGCTTTGCCAGGTCTACGCTGGTATCGCTGACGTCCAGGCGTTCCAGACGCACCAGTGGGCGTCCGTCCGGGGCGTTGATCTTGAGCGGCGAGATGCTTGCCGAGGCGTTGCTGAGCATCATCTCGGTTTCTTTGGACAGGTTGAGTGTGTAATCGGTGCTGAAGTTAAGGACGCCATCTTCAAGCACCAGCGGCACTGCGTCCCGCACATAGGGCCACCAGGTTTTCATCTGGCCATCGGTGACTTTAAGTTTGCCGGTGGAGGTGATGGGCACGATGCTCAGCGTACCGCTCCAGTCAACGCGCCCGCCTGCGGGACCTACCGCTACCAGCGTCATGTCGGCGTTGTCATCGGGCAGGGTACTGAGATTTTTCAGTTCAAGGTCCATCGAGTCGTACAGGAACTCGATGGGTTCGCCGGGGCGCATATCGGTGAAATGCAGGTAGCCGTCAGCGAGCTTGATGTTGTCGATGCGAACCGGGAAAGGTTTGCTCTCTGGATCGCTCGGGGTCGGGTCGCTGGCAGGGAGTTTGAACAGTTGTGTCAGGTTGAGCGTGCCGTCCTTGTTGAACAGCAACTCGGTTTTAGGCTTGTCCAGCTGCACATCTGCCAGGTGCAGGGCTTTGGTCCACAGGCTGTCGGTTTGCAGATTGAGATAAAGACGCTCTAACCCGACCTGCTCCTTGCCCGGTTCGCCGACTTTCAAACCCCACAATGTCAGCTCCAGGCTGAACGGATTGAATTCCAGCCGGTCGAGCTTTGCCGGCACCGTGGCGTAGTTGGCCAGTTGCTGGTTGATGATGCGCAAGCCTATGCCGGGCAATATCAGGAAGCCCAGCACGCTATAAAGTGCAATGGCAATCAGCACGGCGCCAATGGCGCGGATCAATCCTTTGAGCATGTTTGGGCGTCGTCTATAGCAGTCGGAAGTGCGTTTGAGTATGGCACGCGATTCTGGTTCCGAGACGGACGCCTTCTTTCAGGGGAGCTTTATTTCCCCGCCGGGGGTTTAGAACTGCAAAATCAGCGTTTTCAACGGTGGTTGCTGATCCATGGACGGAAAGTCACTGGCCGGGGCCAGCACTTGCCAGTCGCGAACCGGACGGCCAGCTTTCTCGGCGCAACGCAGCACCTGTTCGCGCCAGTCGTCCATACCCACTTTTGCCAGGTTATTGCAGCAGATCAGTACACCATCCGGTGCGGTTGCCAGGACTGCAGGCTTGAGCAGGCTCTGATAATCGCGCAGCAGGTCGACCGTGCCGAACGCGCTCTTGGCCCAGGCCGGCGGATCGAGCAGTACCAGGTCATATTCACGCTGATCAAGGCGCGGGTAGGCCGGCAGCTTGTGGCGGCGTTGAATGATCGGCAGCCCGGCCAGTTGGCGGATGGCGGCAAAATAGTCCGACTGCACGAACTTCATCTTGGGGAGCTCGGGGTTCAGCAGGCCGTTTTCGCGGCCAACCGCCAGGTTGCCTTCGGCGAAATCGAGGTTGCAGACTTCGCTGGCACCACCGGCGGCGGCACTCAGGCCGACGCCACAGGTGTAGGCGAACAGGTTGAGCACGCTTTTACCGGCGCTGTGTTCCTTGACCCAGCCGCGAGCGTTGCGCAGGTCGAGAAACAGCAGCGGGTCTTGGCCGGCATGGCGCCCGCGCACGCGGTACTTCAGGCCCCATTCGTGACCTATGGTGTCTTCAAGCGCGGCTTCTTCGGCGCGATAAACCGTGTCTTCGCGATCAATGCGCGAGTTGCCCTGGGAGCGATCGTTGTAGACCAGCAACAGGTCAAGGCCCAGGTGACGATTGATGGCGTCATGCAGTTGCAGCAAGTCATCGCGCTCAAGGCGCTGGTGAAAGCTTTGCACCAGCAGTTGCGGGCCGTAACGGTCGATGGTCAGGCCGCCAGCACCTTCCTGGCTGCCGTGGAACAGGCGATAGCAATCAGTGCCCTGGGCATGCAGCCCGGCCAGCAAGTCCTGACGGTTATCGAGGGCGGCGCGCAGCGCCTGATTCAAGGAAGACATGCGATGCGCCTTGGGGGATGGATAAGGCGCGGCAGTTTAGCAGAATAGGGTGTACGAAACTTCAGTGTGGGAGCCAGCGTGCTCGCGATTGCATCCGAGCGGTTTAACCGGCAGACCGCGTAGTCTGCATCGCGGGCAAGCCCGCTCCCATAAAGGGTGTGGTTACTCGCGCTCGATCGCCAGCGCTACACCCTGACCACCACCGATGCACAGGGTGGCGAGGCCTTTTTTCGCGTCACGCTTGATCATTTCGTGGAGCAGGGTCACGAGGATACGGCAACCTGACGCACCAATCGGGTGGCCAATGGCAATCGCGCCACCGTTGACGTTGACCTTGTCCGTATCCCAGTTCAACTCCTTGCCCACTGACAAGGCTTGCGCTGCGAACGCTTCGTTGGCCTCGATCAGGTCCAGTTGCTCAAGGCTCCAGCCGGCTTTGCTCAAGCAGCGTTGAGTAGCGCTGACCGGGCCGATGCCCATGATGGCCGGATCGACACCGGCATTGGCGTAGGCGGCGATTTTGGCCAGCACCGGCAAGCCCAGGGCTTGGGCTTTGGCGGCACTCATCAGCATCACTGCGGCGGCGCCATCGTTGAGCGAGGACGCGTTACCGGCCGTGACAGAGCCGTCTTTCTTGAAGGCAGGCTTCAGCTTGGCCAGTGACTCGGCGGTGGTGCCGGGCCGGGGTTGTTCGTCTGTCGCGAAGGCAATCGGATCGCCTTTGCGCTGCGGGATCAGGATCGGGGTGATTTCATCCACAAAGCGTCCGGCGGCAATGGCGGCTGTGGCTTTTTGCTGTGAGGCGGCGGCGAAGGCATCCTGTTCTTCGCGGCTGATACCGTATTTGGCCACAAGATTTTCGGCGGTGACGCCCATGTGGTAATCGTTGAACGCATCCCAAAGGCCGTCGCTGATCATGGTGTCGACGATCTGGCTGTGGCCCATGCGCAGCCCGGTGCGGGCGCCGGGGATGACATAGTTGGACAGGCTCATGTTTTCCTGGCCGCCGGCAATGATCACCTCGGCATCGCCGCAGCGAATGGCCTGCGCGGCCAGGTGCAAGGCCTTGAGGCCTGAACCGCAGACCTTGTTCAGGGTCAGGGCTGGCACCGCGAAGGGCAGCCCGGCCTTGATGGCCGCCTGACGGGCCGGGTTTTGCCCGGCGCCGGCGGTCAGTACCTGGCCCATGATGACTTCGTCGACTTGAGCGCCCTCCAGTCCTGTTTGTGCCAGCAACTGGCGAATCACTGCCGCGCCCAGCTCAACGGCCGGGACCTGGGCCAGCGAACCCTGGAAGCTACCAACAGCCGTGCGTGTTGCGGCAACAATTACGACGTCTTGCATAGCGTGAGTCCTCTTTATTTTTGGAGTGCAGTGCTCGGAATCAGGCGGGCATGGTGGCATAGAAGTCACCCTGCCGCAGCCCTCGGCAGCGACTACAAAAGCTCGGCGCCAGTCATGCCAGTCCCATACGCCGCCGCGCCCGTTGCACCGAGCCATTGCGCACGGCCCAGCGCAGGATTGGCGCGGTGCTTTTAACCCCGGCCCGCACCAGTTTGCGGGCCAATGGGCGCTGGTACAGGCCAAGCTGGTCGCTGGCCCAGTCCGGCAGCAAGTCGATACCGGCCTGCATCATCAGAGCCCCAAAGGGTTTGGCCAGCAGACTGGGGGAGGGGGCGTTGAGCAACAGACGAATCACTTCGTGGCTGCGTTCATCACACAGCAATTGAGGGCGGACACGGTCAAGGTAATCAGCGATTTGTTGACGGGAACGGGGCACGTTCGTGGCGCCCAGACGTTCAGCGATCATTGCGATTTCGTCGTAGTAACGATCCTGATCTGCGCCGGATAAATGTGGGTTGCGATAACGCAGATGGGTGGCGAGGAAGTTGCTGACTTCGGCCACATGCACCCAGGTCAGCAACTCGGGGTCGCTGGCGGCATACGGGCGGCCATCAAGGCCGGTGCCTGTGACTTGCAGGTGAATGGTGCGCACCTTTTCGATCAGCCAGTTGGCATCGCCTGTGGCGCCAAACGTGGTGCCGGAAATGAACTGTCCGGTACGGCGTAGCCGGCCCAGCATGTCCTGACGGAAATTGGAGTGGTCCCACACCCCGGCCAGTGCCAGTGGGTGCAAGGCTTGCAGCATCAAGGCGCTGATGCCGCCAATCAGCATGCTGGTGAAATCACCATGTACCTGCCAACTGATAGAGTCCGGGCCGAAGAGGCCGGGGTCGCCCTTGGGATTTTCGAGGTCGAGCTGGCCGAGTGAAAGCCCGGTCAGGCTCATGATCTGGCGTTCGATGGGGATGCGGATAAATTCCATGGAACCTCGGTTGTGCCGGCCAGTCGGGGAGACTGGCCGGCCAGGGCTGTTGACGTTTCGTTATGACACGCGACCCGAAACGTCAACAGGCCCTAGCAATCAACCGCGATGACGACCGCGGAAGTAGTTGATCAGACCTTGGGTCGATGCATCATCGGCGGCGTCTTCGATGCTGCCGGTCAGGCGATTGTATACGCCCTTGCCCAGCTCTTTGCCCAGCTCTACACCCCACTGGTCAAAGGCGTTGATGCCCCAGATAACGCTTTGTACAAAGACCTTGTGCTCGTACAGCGCAACCAGTGCGCCCAGACGGCGCGGGCTGATGCGTTCAACCACCAGGGTATTGCTCGGGCGGTTGCCCGGAATCACCTTGTGCGGCGCAAGTTTTTGCACTTCTTCTTCGGACATGCCTTTGTCGCGCAGTTCCGCTTCGGCTTCTTCGCGGGTTTTACCCAGCATCAGCGCCTGGCTTTGCGACAGGCAGTTGGCATACAGCCACTGATGGTGATCGGCAACCGGGTTGAAGCTGACAATCGGCACGATAAAGTCAGCCGGGATCAGCTGGGTGCCTTGATGCAGCAACTGGTGATACGCATGCTGACCGTTGCAGCCCACGCCACCCCAGATCACCGGGCCCGTGTCGGTGGACACCGGGGTGCCGTCCTGGCGCACGCTCTTGCCGTTGGACTCCATGTCCAGCTGTTGCAAGTGCTTGGTGATGTTACGCAGGTAGTGGTCATACGGCAGGATCGCGTGGCTCTGCGAACCCCAGAAGTTGCCGTACCAGACGCCCAGTGCTGCCATCAGCACAGGCATGTTCTGCTCGAACGGTGCGGTCTGGAAGTGCTGGTCCATGCTGTAGGCGCCGGACAGCAGCTCCTTGAAGTTGGACATGCCGATCGCCAGCGCAATGGGCAAGCCAATGGCCGACCACAGCGAGTAACGCCCGCCAACCCAGTCCCACATCGGGAAGATGTTTTCTTCACGGATACCGAAGGCTACAGCCGCCGCGTTGTTGCTCGACACGGCGATAAAGTGGCGATGCAGTTCTGCTTCAGAGCCGCCCTGAGCCAGGTACCAGGCCCGTGCCGCCTGAGCGTTTTTCAGGGTTTCGAGGGTGTTGAAGGATTTTGACGAAACGATGAACAGCGTGGTTTCTGCGCGCAGTTTTGCGGTCAGTTCATGGAATTCACTGCCGTCGATGTTCGCCAGATAATGGCAGCGCACACCTTTTTGGGCGTAGGACAGCAGAGCTTCAGATACCAGCTCGGGGCCCAGGAACGAGCCGCCAATACCGATGTTAACGATGTCGGTGATCGGTTTTTCGGTGTAACCGCGCCACAGGCCGTCGTGAATCCGGCCGACCAGTTCAGTCATCTGGTTCAGGACTTTGTGCACCTCGGGCATGATATTCACGCCGTTGACCGACAGTTTGTCGGCAACAGGGCGGCGCAGCGCGGTGTGCAAGGCCGGGCGACCTTCAGAGGCGTTGACGATTTCACCGCCAAACAGCGACTTGATCGCACCTTTGAGGTCGACCTCGTTGGCGAGGTTGACCAGCAGGTCACGGGTTTCGTTGTTGATCAGGTTTTTCGAGTAATCCAGAAACAGCCCGCAGCTGCTCAGGGTGAATTCTTCAAAACGCTTGGGGTTGCTGTTAAACGCGTCGCGCATGCTGAAGTTTTGCATGCCGGCACGGTGTAGTTTCAACGCTTGCCAAGCGGGCAGAGCGGTAACGTCATGAGGGGTGCGGTAGTACGCCATCGCTGCGGATATCCTTTTTTGCTTGAACTGCCTTGGACACTGAATACGCCTACACCCTTTATTGCTGGCGAGGTGTTCGGTCGGTCTGATTCTGCACATCAGCTAGAAGCAGGGCGATTACAGTAACCCTCTCGCCTGCTTCTGTCTTGGCTTTGTCTGACAACAAACAGTAACTTTTGTCACCGCTGCGTCACACGTGCTGAAACGATTCAGTGTTTCGTTATGGAGTGCGGGTCATTCCGCGGTTCCGCACAGCCCGTTCTGTCAGAGCGGGCTGTCGAGGTTTAAGTGCACGTTGTCGATCAAACGCGTAGCGCCCAGGTAGGCCGCGACCAAAATCACCAGGTCGCGATCTGCGGGTTGTGCCGGGAGCAAGGTGCCCGCGTGGCGAATTTCCAGGTAGTCGGGGCGAAAGCCTGTGGCTTCGATGTGCGCCAGGTGCTGGTTGACCAGTGCCGGGTAATCGCGCTCACCGGCGACGATAGCGCGCGCCATCTCGCTCAGGTGGCGGTACAGCGCTGGCGCCAGGGCGCGTTGCTCTGCACTCAAGTAACCATTGCGCGATGACAGCGCCAGGCCATCGTCGGCACGCACGGTGGGTTCGCTGATGATCTGGACCGGCATGTTGAGGTCGTTGACCATGGCGCGAATGACTGCCAGCTGCTGGTAGTCCTTCTGCCCAAAGATCGCGAGGTCCGGCTGAACCATGTTGAACAGCTTTGTGACCACGGTGGTCACACCGTCGAAATGCCCCGGACGACGGCTCCCGCACAGTTCGTTGCTGAGTTGGGCGGCGGTGACACGGGTCAGACCGTCCATGCCGTTGGGGTACATTTCTTCAACGGTGGGAGCGAACAGTAAATGGCAGCCCGCTTGCAGGAGTTTTTCCTGATCGGCTGCCAGTGTGCGCGGGTAGGTATCAAGATCTTCGTTCGCGCCAAATTGCAGCGGGTTCACAAAAATGCTCGCAACCACAAAGTCGGCTTGCTGCGCGGCAGTGGTCACCAGGGCGGCGTGGCCACTGTGCAGATTGCCCATCGTCGGAACCAGGGCTATCTGTTTGCCTTCACGGCGTGCGCGGGCTACAGCGGCGCGCAATTCGCGAACGGTTTTAACTGTGTTCATGCAGAGAATCCGTGTTCGGTACCAGGAAAACTGACGGCTTTGACTTCAGTTACATACGCGCTGAGGGCGCCGTGGATATCAGGCTGGCCAGTCATGAAGTTCTTCACGAACTTGGGCGAGCGACCGGTCAATGACAGGCCGAGCATGTCGTGCAGCACCAGGACCTGGCCGTCTGTGTCGCTGCCGGCGCCAATGCCGATCACCGGGATTTTGACCGCGTGGGTGATTTCTGCAGCCAGCTCGCTCGGTACGCATTCGAGCAGCAGCATGGCCGCGCCCGCCTGCTCGAGGGCAATGGCATCAGCGCGCATTTGGCGGGCCTGATTTTCGTTGCGCCCTTGCACTTTGTAGCCGCCCAGCACATTCACTGTTTGCGGGGTCAGGCCCATGTGCGCGCAGACCGGAATGCCGCGCTCGGTCATGACACGGATCGACTCGGCCAGCCAGACCGCACCTTCGACTTTGACCATATGCGCACCGGCCTTCATCAGCTGAGCGCTGTTGTTCAGGGTTTGTTCGAGTGTCGCGTTAGCCATAAAGGGCATGTCGGCGAGAATCAGAGCGTCCTGGTTGCCGCGTTTGACGCAGGCCACGTGATAGGCCATGTCGGCGGTCGTCACAGGCAATGTGCTGTCATGCCCCTGTAGAACCATGCCCAGGGAGTCGCCTACCAGTAGCACTTCAACACCGGCCTGATTGCAGGCATGGGCGAAGGTGGCGTCATAGCACGTCAGCATGGTGATTTTTTCACCTTTCTGCTTAAGGCTTTGCAGGGTGGTCAGGGTAATAGCTGGCATGAAAAGGATCCTCGTCAGGCAGTGTGATAACCACTGCGAGTAACGCGTGTGATTCATCGTTATGAACAGGCACACCGTTATAAAGGGTGCTTATAAAGCCTGCTTTTCACATTGCGCCGCCCAGTGGACGGCAGCGGGATGCCTATAGTCGTGACGAGGACACGGGAAGTCAATTCTGGGTGTTACTGAGCGCTTATTGATTCGTTTCAGCGTTGGCTGCCGAGGCGTTCCAGACCGACAAACGGGCAATCCGCCAATAGCTGGGCCAGAGTACGGCCGTCGGCGAGTTTCAAGTCAGCAGGGGCCAGTTCGGCCAGCGGGTAGAGTACGAAAGGTCGTGCCTGCATGTGGTAATGCGGGACTTTGAGGCGTGGTTCATCGATCAGGTGATCGCCGAACAGCAGGATGTCCAGGTCCAGGGTGCGCGGGCCCCAACGTTCGTGGCGTTCGCGGCCCTGGTCAAGTTCAATGGCTTGTAGCGCATCGAGCAAGTCCAAAGGCGCCAGCGTGCTGTCGATGGCGGCCACGGCATTGGTGTAGCGCGGCTGACCCGCCAGCAACGAATCGCTTTGATAGAACGCTGAAACCCCTGCAAGTCGGGAGTCAGGCAATTGCGCCAGTGCCTGGACAGCACTGCGCAATTGATCTGCCGGGTCAGCCAGATTGCTGCCCATTCCAATGTAGATGCGTTCCATCGCTTACTCGTCCGCTGCGGCGCTGCGTTTGCGCTTGGCTCCGCTGGTACGGCGACGCTTGCGCGGTGCCGGCCCTGTGCCGTCTTCCTTGGCACTGCTCAGGTCGCGAATCATGTCGCGGCGACCGCTGTCATTGGCATCCTGATAGTCAGTCCACCATTGGCCCAGGCCGTTGGTCTCTTCACCTGCACTTTCGCGCAACAGCAAGAAGTCGTAGCCAGCACGGAAGCGCGGGTTGTCGAGCAGCATGTCGGCACGTTTGCCACTGCGGCGCGGCAAGCGCTCCTGCATGTCCCAGATTTCGCGAATCGGCATCGTGAAGCGCTTGGGAATAGCAATCCGCTGGCATTGCTCGCTGATCAGTTCGTGTGCTGCTTCCTGCATGGCAGGGATCGCTGGCATGCCGCGGTCCTGCAAATACATTACGCGAGCTGGCAGGGCAGGCCAGAGCAAGGCGGCAAACAGGAAGGCCGGGGTTACCGGTTTGCCCTGTTTGATCCGCAGATCGGTGTTGCGCAACGCTTCGCTGATCAGGGTGTGGGTGTATGTCGGGTTGTGCTCCAGTGCTTCGGCGCTGGCCGGGAACAGAGGATCGAACAACTCGAGGTCGACCAGCATTTCAAAGGTGTCTGAAGCGTTACCCGAGAGGAACAGCTTGAGGACTTCTTCGAACAGTCGTGCAGACGGGATCTCGCGCAGCAGCGGCGCCAGTTCACGAATCGGCGCGGCGGTGTGTTTTTCGATGCCAAAGTTGAGCTTGGCGGCGAAACGCACAGCCCGCAGCATGCGCACCGGGTCTTCCTGGTAGCGCTGTTGCGGGTCGCCGATCAGGCGCAGCAGGCGGTTGCGAATATCGTGTACGCCATTGGCGTAATCGAGGATGCGTTCGCTGACCGGGTCGTAATACAGGGCGTTGATCGTGAAGTCACGACGCTGGGCGTCTTCTTCCAGAGTGCCGTAAACGTTGTCGCGCAAAATGCGCCCGCTTTCATTACGCGAGGACTGGTTGCTGTCTTCCTCTTCGTCGTTTTGCGGGTGGTTTGCACGGAAGGTGGCGACCTCAATGATTTCGCGACCAAAGTGGATGTGAACCAACTTGAAGCGCCGACCGATGATTCGCGCATTGCGAAACTCGGCACGCACTTGCTCGGGCGTCGCGCTGGTGGCGACGTCAAAGTCTTTTGGCGTGATGTTGAGCAGCATGTCGCGTACGCAACCGCCGACCAGATAGGCCTGATAACCGGCGTTCTGCAGGCGTTCGACGATATTGACCGCGTAGCGGCTGAACTGGGCACGTTGCAGCGAATGTTGGCTGCTGTTGAGCACTTCAGGGGTGCTGCGCAGTTGTTGCGTACGACGCTTGGGAGAACGGAATGACTGGAACAGCTTCTTCAGCATGGGATGCACTGTTTGAAGGAATGTTCGGCCAAAACGAAGAATGACCGCATGATGGGCGGGGATTCTAGCATTTAGTCAGGGGATGGTGTAGGACGCTTAGCCGCTCTTGCTAGCGAAGCTGCAAGCGGCAAGCAGAAAAAGCGCCAAGAAGGGCGGCTTAGACGGTCAGGGGGATTTGTTAAATCGCAGAAACCACAAGGGGAGCCGAAGCTCCCCCAGAATTAGTTACGTGCTCTATTTTTATTATTGATTGCGGGCTTTTTGTTTTTGTTAATCGCCCTGGTTACAGAGGTTTTGCCTGTGTAACCCTCCCAATCGGGAGATAAGAGCAAACGGATTGCTTTGGTCGCTGTGTTGATCTGATCAGTGATCCAACTAGTTCAGGCTCTGCTTTAAAGTGCAGTTTTGTTGTTCTCTGCCTAGTCGTGGGGCAAGCCCCAATGACAACACCTCTCCAAAAGAATCAGTTAGCTGCGCCTCCGCCGTGTTGTTTTTGTTATGCGTGAGCCGATACGTCTTATTTTTATTGTGTGTTGCTGTGATTCTTATTGTTCTTATACGAATACATATAGCAGGTGTCGTGCCAACTTTTGCGAGGCCCAGCAAAATAAGGGTTTTATAGGGTTTTTGCTTTTTTCAGGGCAAAAAAAAGCCGGGTCATCGTTACCGTAAGACCCGGCTTTTGTTACGTGATTTAACTGAGGTAACAGTTTTTTTACATTTTGCAGTGTTACCTGAGGGTTTGCCCTAGCCTTCGCTTGGCACGCCGGTTTTGCGCCGCGGGATTCCCAGGCGCTGGCGCCGCTCCCACAAACACTTGCGGCTAACCCCCAGTTTGCGGGCCAGTTCGGTCTCGGTCATGTGGTCCTGGTGCTCAAGCACAAAGTGCTGGAAGTAGTCTTCCAGTGACAGGTCTTCGGTCGGATCAAGGCTGGTGTTACCGTTACCGATGCTCTGCTGCGGGGCAAGGCCGATGAAATCGTCGTCTTGCAGGTCGCTCAGTTCAATATCGATACCCAGCAGTTCGGCCGAGATTTCCGGGCTTTCGCACAGGATTACCGCGCGCTCGACGGCGTTTTCCAGCTCGCGAACGTTACCCGGCCATGAGTAGTGGCTGATGGCTCGTTCGGCATCGGGGGCGAATTTCAGGTCGGTACGGCCTGCGCGTGCGCTTTGGCGTGCGAGAAAGGCGTGGGCGATCTCGTTGACGTCGGGGCCACGTTCGCGCAAAGCCGGCAACTTGAGTGCGATGACGTGGAGGCGGTAGTACAAGTCTTCGCGGAACTGGCCTACCTTGGCCAGGCTCTTGAGGTCCCGGTGAGTCGCGGCAATAAGGCGCACATCGACCTTTTGCGACTGCACGGAACCTACGCGGCGAATCTCGCCTTCTTGCAACACGCGCAGCAGGCGGGCCTGGGCCTCAAGGGGCAGTTCGCCGATTTCATCCAGGAACAGCGTGCCGCCGTCGGCCGCTTCAACCAGGCCGGCCCGGCCAGCGCTGGCGCCGGTAAATGCGCCTTTCTCGTGGCCGAACAGCTCTGACTCGATCAGTGACTCGGGGATGGCCGCGCAGTTCACTGAAATCATCGGCGCCTTGGCGCGTTTGGACAGGTTGTGCAGGGCGCGTGCGACCAGTTCTTTACCGGTACCGGATTCGCCCTGGATCAGGACATTGGAGTCGGTTGGCGCCACTTTGCGGATCTTGCTGTACATGTCCAGCATCGGTGGGCAGGAGCCGATGATGCCTATCTCGCCGTTGCTGTTATCCACAGCACTTTTGTCGGCAATGCCCGGCTTGGCAGGGCGCTCGGCGGGTACGCTTTGGGCATTTTGCCGATCACGCAGGATGCGGGCCACGGCTTGCAGCATTTCGTCGTGGTCGAATGGTTTGGCGATGTAGTCGACTGCGCCCATTTTCATCGAGTCAACGGCCGAGCGCAGGCTTGCATAGCTGGTCATGATCAGCACCGGCTTGCCCTGGCCAAGCTTGATCAGTTCAGTGCCCGGTGCGCCGGGCAGGCGCAGGTCGCTGACGATCAAGTCGAACGAGGGAATGCTGAAACGCTCCTGCGCTTCTTGCACCGAGCCAGCTTCGCTGACCTGGTACTGATTGCGCTCCAATAACCGGCGTAACGCGGAGCGGATGATGGTTTCATCTTCGACGATCAAAATATGCGGCATTGATTCAGTTCTCTCGACGGTCTCAGTTCACAGCGGACGTCGCTTCGACATGACGCGGTAGTGTCACCCGGATACGGGTTCCGCGTTGGCTTTGAATGTCAGCCGGGCTGTCGATGGTGATTTGTCCATAATGCTCTTCAACGATGGAATAGACCAGTGCAAGGCCCAGACCGGTGCCTTCGCCAGGGTCCTTGGTGGTGAAAAAAGGTTCGAACAATCGGTCCATGATGTTCTTTGGAATGCCTGTCCCTTCGTCTTCCACAATAAGGTCGACAGTGTGCTCGCTGGCCTCACTTTTGACCCGTACTGCGCTTCCGGCAGGCGAGGCGTCACGGGCGTTCGACAGCAAGTTGATCAACACCTGGGCGAGCCGCTGGGGGTCGCCTTCGACCCAGTGATCCGGGTCGCAAAGGTTGTAAAACTGCACTTCGAAATTGCGCCGGTTCAGGGCCAGCAAACCGATAGCATCCTGGGCCACTTCCGCCAGACAGACGGGCTCGTCATTGTGTTGGTGGCTGCCGGCATGGGCGAAGCTCATCAAGGACTGCACGATGCGCGAGATGCGTTTGGTCTGTTCAAGGATCTGGCTGCTGATCTCAGTCAACTCGGCGTCGTCTTCACGCTCTTCGCGCAGGTTTTGCGCCAGGCAGGCGATGCCGGTTACCGGGTTGCCGATTTCGTGAGCCACACCGGCGGCCAGGCGGCCGATGCTGGCCAGACGCTCGGAGTGCACCAGCTTGTCTTCGAGCATCTGGGTTTCTGTCAGGTCTTCGACCAGTAACACCAGGCCGCTGTTGCCGGGGGCCAGGGGTTCATCAATGGCGGCTTTGTGCAGGTTGAGCCAGCGGGTCTGGCCGTCGAGGGCCAGGTGCTGCTTGTGCAAGTGCTCGTCCGGCAGGTCGATAAACCCTTGCAGCAGCTCGCGCCACGGATCGCCCAAGGTGCTCAACCGTGAGCCCACCACGCGTTGGGCCGGGATGCCGGTCAACTCTTCCATGGCTTTGTTCCACATCAGGATCTCTTGATCCTTGGCCAGCGAACACACGCCCATGGGCAGCTCTTGCAGGGTTTGGCGGTGATAGCGGCGCAATGCGTCGAGTTCGGCTGCCAGACCTGTAAGGCGTGAGTGGTAGTCCTCAAGCCGGCTTTCGATGAAGTGAATGTCTTCGGTAACGTAGTTTTCACCGCCGGACTTGTAGGGCAGAAAGGTTTCGACCATGTCCTGAGCAACGCTGGGGCCCATCAGGCCTGACAGGTTGGCCTCGATGCGGTCGCGCAGACGGCGCAAGGCATAAGGGCGGCGCTCATCAAAGGGCAAGAAGAGGTCGCGCAGCGCTTGCTCGACTTCTTTTTGTGCGGCCTTGGCCCCCAGAGGCTTGGCCAGCTGGGTTGCAAACTCCTGGGGCGAGGCGGCATGCAGTTCGCGCCGTTGCGGGCGACGTACGTTGTCTACTGCACAAGCTTCGGCGGCACTGGTTTCTTCGGGGCTGGCGTTGGTGAACAGCGAGATCAGGGTGAACATCAGCACGTTGGCAGCCAGGGACGCGATGGCTGCCATGTGCCAGCTGGTGTCGTCCAGCACGTAGATCATGTTCAGCCACGGGATGTAGAACCCCTGGAAGTCGCCGATCAGCGGGAACAGCATGCTGGCCATCCACACCAGTATCCCCGCCAGCAGCCCGGCGATGAAGCCGCGTCGGTTGGCGGTCGGCCAGTACAGCACCGAGAGTACGCCCGGCAGGAACTGCAAGGTGGCGACAAACGCCACGATGCCGAGGTTGGCCAGGTCCTGTTCGGCGCCCAGCAGCAGGTAAAAACCATACCCGGCCATGATGATGGCAACGATCAGAGCACGACGGGTCCACTTCAGCCAGCGGTAGATGTTGCCCTCGGCGGGTGGCTGATAAAGCGGCAGCACCAGGTGGTTCAAAGCCATGCCCGAGAGCGCCAGGGTGGTGACGATAATCAGCCCGCTGGAGGCCGACAGCCCGCCCACATAGGCCAGTAACGCCAGGGGTTTGCTGTTGGCGGCGATACCGATGCCGAGGGTGAAGTATTCGGGGTTGGTGGTGGCACCCAGTTTGAGGCCTGCCCACAGAATCAGCGGCACGGCGAGGCTCATCAGCAGCAGGAACAGGGGCAGGCCCCAGCTGGCGCTGACCAGTCCCCGAGGGTTGAGGTTCTCGGTGAAGGTCATGTGATACATGTGAGGCATCACGATGGCGGAGGCGAAAAACACCAGCAGCAGGGTGCGCCATGGGCCTTCCTGCAATGGTGTATGCAGGGCGGCGAGGGCCGTCTGGTTTTGCAGTAGCCAGACTTCCAGTTGTTGCGGGCCATCGAACACGCCGTAGAGTGCGTAGAGGCCTACGCCGCCAATGGCGATCAGTTTGATTACCGACTCAAAGGCAATGGCGAATACCAGCCCTTCGTGTTTTTCCCGGGTTGCGATGTGCCGCGAGCCGAAGAAGATCGTAAACAGTGTAATCAGGGCGCAGAAGCTCAGGGCGACGCGGTGTTGCACCGGTTCGCGGGTCAGAATGCTGATGGAGTCGGCCACGGCCTGGATTTGCAGGGCCAGCAGCGGTAACACACCAATGAGCATGAAGATTGTGGTCAGCGCACCGGCCCAGGTGCTGCGAAAGCGGAAGGCGAACAAGTCGGCGAGCGACGAGAGCTGGTAGGTGCGGGTGATTTTCAGGATGGGATACAGCAGCACTGGCGCCAGCAGGAACGCGCCGGAAACACCGAGGTAACTGGACAGGAAACCGTAGCCATATTCGTAGGCCAAACCCACCGTGCCGTAAAACGCCCAGGCACTGGCATAAACGCCCAGGGACAGGGTGTAGGTCAGCGGGTGACGAATGATTGCGCGCGGGATCATTCCGCGTTCACTGATCCAGGCTACGCCAAACAGCACCCCCAGGTAGGCGGCGCTGATCAGGATCATCTGGGTCAGGCTAAAGCTCATCGGCATCTTTTTGGCTCTGAAGAATAAAGGTCACAACGATCAGAATCAGCCAGAGCAGATAGGGCCTGTACCAGGCGCCTGTCGCATCGATCCACCAATCCATGATGGCGGGAGAAAACAGGTAGATCCCGACAACCAGCAACAGGACCAATCGATAGATATACATCCCGTCCTCACTTTTACAGGCCGCATGCCCAAAAACGTGCGGCGATGTTAACGGATGGCTGGCAACCTGCAAGGGCTGTCAGCGTAATTGCGCCTCGGCCAGGGTGAGGGTGCGCGGGATATTGCCTGCGTTCCAGTGGGCAATCCCCCAGTCGAGCACTTCACGCGGGGTGGCATCGTTCAAGCATAGGTCCGGAGCCTGGCCCAGGGTGCGTAAGGCGCGAAGCAGTAGCGGTGTGGTCTGGTCGGGTGTCAGGGGCGGCGAACGGTACGATTTGCCGAGTTTGTGGCCATCCGGCTGTACGATCAGCGGCACATGCAAGTAGCGCGGCTGCGACAAACCCAGCAGTTCTTGCAGGTAGAGCTGGCGCGGTGTGGAGTCCAGCAGATCGGCGCCGCGTACGATATCCGTCACGCCCTGGGCGGCGTCATCAAGCACTACGGCCAATTGATAGGCGTATAGCCCGTCACGGCGGCGAATTACAAAGTCGCCCACCTCTCGGCCAAGATGCTGGGCGAACGGGCCCTGGACCCGGTCTTCAAAGCGGTATTCAAGTTCCGGGACGCGCACGCGTATCGCGGCGTTCTCCATCGAATGGCCCGCATTGCGGCACAGCCCGGGGTAAATGCCGTTGTAGCCTTCAAGTTGTTTGCGCGAACAGGTGCATGCGTAGGCCAGGCCCATGCTGAACAGTCGATTCAGTACTTGCGCGTATGCCTCGAGGCGCTCGCTTTGACGAACCAGTTCGCCGTCCCATTCAAAACCGTAGCGTTCAAGGGCATCGAGGATGGCGGCCTGGGCGCCGGGCATTTCGCGCGGCGGGTCCAGGTCTTCCATGCGCAGCAGCCAGCGACCGCCTACAGAGCGGGCGTCGAGGTACGAGGCGAGGGCGGCCACCAGCGAACCAAAATGCAGATGGCCGCTGGGCGTAGGGGCGAAGCGCCCGATGTAGGAGGGAGCAGTCATGGACGTGGGCCGGTTTTTTGTGGGAGCGGGCTTGCTCGCGATGCGGCAACCCGGTTTCGAGCGATTGGCGCGGTGATGCTATCGCGAGCAAGCCCGCTCCCACGCAGGGCACTGGAATTTCAGAAACAAAAATGGGGCGTTTGCACGCCCCATCTGGTCAACCCGGCGATTACTTGCCGACTTGTTTTTCCTTGATTTCAGCCAAGGTTTTGCAATCTACGCACATGTCCGCAGTAGGGCGGGCTTCGAGTCGACGGATACCGATTTCGACGCCGCAGGATTCGCACCAGCCATACTCTTCGTCTTCGATCAGTTGCAGTGTCTTGTCGATTTTCTTGATCAGCTTGCGCTCGCGATCGCGTGCGCGCAGTTCCAGGCTGAATTCTTCTTCCTGGCTTGCGCGGTCGGATGGGTCAGGAAAGTTTGCCGCTTCGTCTTTCATATGATCAACGGTGCGGTCGACTTCCTGCATCAAGTCCTGTTTCCACTTTTGCAGAATCTTGGTGAAATGTTTGCGCATGGGCTCGCCCATGTACTCTTCACCCTTCTTTTCAACGTAGGGTTCAAAGCCGCTAAGTTGAGTATTCTGTTGCTTTGCTTGTGTGGGCATGAAATGGACCGCCTCTCATTCTTCTAATCCATTGCGCAGGATTGCAACATCACCGACACCTGCCGGCCCTGCGGCTGCAAGCGGGCGAACTTACCAGATCAAATCGGACCGCGCTACTCCCGCATGTCTAGCCCGTTGTCAGTGGTTGCGTACAGAGCCTGCAGTGCTTGTGATTAGTGCCTGATTAATAATTTTAGTCGAACTGTGACCGGGGCCTGGGTTGTTTGGTTCTATCGAGAGATTGGTTAAGACAGTATTTAACTCTCTCTTGTAGTCCTGCTTGGGTAGAATCGTTTATTTGCTTACCCAGGAAGGCAGGCTCATGGCTCAGTCTTACAGTGCGCGCAGCCGCGCAATCGAACCTTTCCACGTGATGGCGTTGCTGGCGCGTGCAAACGAGTTGCAGGCGGCGGGGCACGATGTGATTCACCTGGAAATCGGCGAGCCGGACTTCACCACGGCCGAGCCGATCATTGCCGCCGGTCAGGCCGCCCTGGCAGCCGGAAAAACCCGGTATACCGCAGCCCGTGGTTTGCCTGAACTGCGTGAGGCCATCTCGGGGTTTTATCAGCAGCGTTATGGGTTGGACATCGACCCTTCGCGAATTCTGATTACACCGGGCGGTTCCGGCGCCTTGTTATTGGCAACAAGCCTACTGGTTGATCCGGGTAAACACTGGCTGCTTGCAGATCCGGGCTACCCATGTAATCGGCATTTCCTCCGTTTGGTGGAGGGCGCAGCGCAGTTGGTGCCGGTGGGACCGGATGTGCGCTACCAACTGACGGCTGATCTGGTGGACCGCTATTGGGATCAGGACAGCGTAGGCGCCCTGGTCGCATCCCCGGCCAACCCTACCGGTACGATGCTGAGCCGTGATGAACTGGCCGCCCTGTCCGCAGCGGTCAAGGCGCGCAACGGCCACTTGGTGGTGGATGAGATCTACCATGGCCTGACCTACGGTTGTGATGCGACAAGCGTGCTGGAAGTCGATGACAGTGCATTTGTGCTCAATAGCTTCTCCAAGTATTTCGGGATGACCGGGTGGCGCCTGGGCTGGCTGGTCGCACCGCCTGAGGCCGTGGCCGATCTGGAAAAACTCGCACAGAACCTCTACATCAGTGCTCCAAGCATGGCCCAGTACGCAGCACTGGCCTGTTTTGAGCCGCAGACACTGGCGATTCTGGAAGGTCGTCGTGCCGAGTTTGGGCGTCGTCGTGACTTCCTGTTACCGGCCTTGCGTGAACTGGGGTTCAGCATCGCGGTAGAGCCCGAAGGCGCGTTCTACCTGTACGCCGATATCAGTGCGTTTGGCGGGGATGCATTTGCGTTTTGCCAGCATTTTCTTGAAACACAACATGTAGCCTTTACCCCTGGCCTGGATTTCGGGCGTTTTCAGTCCGGGCACCACGTACGGTTTGCCTACACTCAGAGTTTGCCGCGCCTGCAGGAAGCCGTTGAGCGGATCGCCCTGGGCCTCAAGAGCTGGAAGGGCTGATGCGTTTTTCACCTGAGCTGGAAGAAGGGCGGCTGATTAAGCGTTACAAACGTTTCCTGGCCGATATCGAGACCACGACCGGCGAGTTGATGACCATTCACTGTCCTAATACCGGTTCTATGTTCAATTGCATGGTCGAGGGCGGTCAGGTCTGGTTCAGTCGCTCCAATGACCCCAAACGCAAGTTGCCGGGCACCTGGGAAATCAGCGAAACCCCACAAGGGCGGCTGGCGTGCGTGAACACCGGGCGCGCCAATCGCTTGATCGAGGAGGCGCTGCTGGCGGGAGTGATTACAGAACTTGACGGCTTTACCGCGCTCAAGCGCGAAGTGGCTTACGGGCAGGAAAAAAGCCGGATTGATTTCCGTCTGGAGTACCCGGAAGGCTTTGCCTATGTCGAGGTCAAGAGCGTCACCCTGGGGTTTGACGGTTCCCGTGTGGCGGCCTTCCCTGATGCCGTGACGCAGCGTGGCGCCAAGCATTTGCGCGAGCTTTCGGCCCTGGCGCGGGAGGGGGTACGTGCCGTCCAGTTGTACTGCGTCAACCTTACGGGTATCGACGCGGTACGCCCGGCCGAAGAAATTGACCCGGGCTACGCGGCAGCGCTGCGTGAGGCGGTGGCGGCCGGGGTGCAGGTACTGGCCTATGGCGTGAGCCTGACGCCCTACGCGGTAGTGGTTGATCGTCGACTAGAGGTCATCCTCTGACGCTTCTGACGTAACCCATATCCCTTGGCTGTCTTCGCTGCAGTCAAGGGCTGTCAGAAACTGCCCGGTGCAAGGCCCGGCAACGCATTCCCCGCTTTCGATCAGAAACAATGCCGAGTGGGTTGCGCACTGGATCAGGCTGGCGCTTGAGTCGAGAAACTGATCCGGTTGCCACTCCAGCGAAACCCCGCGATGAGGGCAGCGATTTTTGTAGACGTACACCAGGCCTTCTCGGCGAACTGCGAACAGGCGCAGTTCATCGAGCTCAAAGCCACGGCTTGTGCCTTCGCCCAGTGCCTCTGAGGGACATAAAAACTTCATGGCGTTCCTTAATAGCAGCCAAACGGTTGTGTTGATGATCCAGGGCTGAGCGGGTTAAGAGGTTGACGTGCAAATGCAAACAATTATCAAATAGAGGGCTTGCTCTGCGATGTGCTCTTGCCACGTAGTGATACTACCTTTGTCTCGTTGAGCCCTCTTCTTCAAGGAATACCTCTGTATGCGCTTGAGTACACGCCTGATTACGCTCTGTGCTGGTTTTATGATCAGTCATGTCAGCCTGGCCGGCGAGTTGCCACAACGTTGGGTCAGTGCCGGAGGGGCTCTTTCGGAGTGGGTCAGCGAGTTGGGCGCGGAGTCTAAATTGGTTGGGGTCGATACCACCAGTCAACATCCAGAATCACTTAAGTCGCTCCCCAGCATCGGGTATCAGCGCCAGCTCTCGGCAGAGGGCATCTTGAGCCTGAAGCCGGATGTTCTGATTGGCACGGACGAGATCGGCCCGCCGCCTGTTCTGGCGCAGATCCGTGGTGCCGGTGTGCCGGTTGAAATGTTTTCTTCCCGGGCTGACCTCGCAAGCCTTGAGGCCACGCTGGAGCACTTGGGCCGCCTGCTGGGCGACGAAGCGCAAGCAGCGCAACTGTTCAAGGACTATCAACAGCAACTGGAGCAGCATCAGCTACAGGTCAAGGCTGCACAAGTGGATCACAGGACGCCTGGAGTGCTGTTGCTACTGGGCCACGCAGGCGGCAAGCCGCTGATTGCCGGCAAGGACACGGCAGCAGACTGGCTGCTGACCCGGGCTGGCGGGCATAACCTGGCCACCCACACCGGCTACAAGCCGTTTTCGGTGGAGGCCCTGGCCGGGTTGAATCCTGAGGTGCTGGTGTTTGCTGACCGCAGTCTCACGGGTGAAGCGGCCCGTGCAGCACTGATGAAAGAAAATCCGATACTGGCTTCGATCCGTGCCGCTAAAAACGGCCGTGTATACGAGCTGGACCCAACCCTGTTGGTGGGTGGGCTGGGGCCACGATTGCCAGCCAGCTTGAAGCAACTGACGGCTGAGTTTTACCCAGCGGCTGCGGCCAACCAATGAGAACACTGGTCAAACCCCGTTCCTTGTTCATCGGTCTGGGGGCGCTGTGCCTTTTGGCGACCTGGTTGTCGCTGTCGCTGGGACCGGTGAGTTTGCCGTTGTTTGACACCTTGCGCGCGGCACTGCGTTTGCTCGGTGTTCCCATCCAGGGTGAGGGCCTGGAGCAGGCCGAGCTGATCCTTGGGCAGATCCGTTTGCCACGAACTTTGCTGGGCTTGGCGGTAGGCGGGGTGTTGGCGCTATCGGGTGTGGCCATGCAAGGGCTGTTTCGTAACCCGCTGGCCGACCCCGGATTGGTGGGGGTGTCCAGCGGTGCGGCCCTGGGCGCTGCCATTGCGATTGTTGGCGGGGCTGCCTTTGGCGGGTTGCCGGAGTTTATCGGGCCGTATCTGCTGTCGTTGTGTGCATTCCTCGGTGGCTTGGGAGTCACGGCGTTGGTGTATCGACTGGGGCGCCGCAACGGTCAGACCAATGTCGCCGTCATGTTGCTCGCAGGGATTGCACTGACAGCTCTGGCTGGCTCTGCGGTAGGCCTGTTTACCTATCTGGCCGATGACGCGACATTGCGTACGTTGACGTTCTGGAATCTGGGCAGCCTCAATGGCGCGAGCTATGCGCGGTTGTGGCCCTTGCTGATTGTTACCGTGGGCGTTGCACTGTGGCTACCGCGGCGAGCGAATGCGCTCAATGCGCTGTTGCTGGGGGAATCGGAAGCCAATCATTTAGGGATCGACGTTGAAAGCCTCAAGCGCGAGCTGGTGTTTTGCACCGCCCTTGGTGTCGGCGCTGCCGTGGCAGCAGCAGGCATGATCGGTTTTATCGGGCTGGTGGTGCCGCATCTGGTGCGGCTGCTGGCGGGGCCGGATCATCGGGTGCTGTTGCCTGCGTCGGTACTTGCGGGGGCTGCGTTGCTGCTGTTCGCGGATTTGATTGCGCGACTGGCCCTGGCGCCGGCAGAACTGCCGATCGGGATTGTTACCGCGTTTCTCGGTGCGCCGTTCTTCCTTTATCTGCTGCTGCGAGGTCGTCACTGATGTTGCGTACGGAAAACCTGCAGATCCGTCGCGATCAAAAAATCGTACTGGCGGATGTCACTTTGGATGTGCGCCCGGGCGAAGTGCTTGGGGTGCTGGGTCCTAACGGGGCGGGCAAAAGCACGTTGCTGGCAGCTTTGTGCGGGGAGTTGACACCGAGCGGGGGGCAGGTCTGGCTGGATCAACAGCACTTGAATCAGTGGAAGGGGGCGCAGCGGGCACAGCGCCTTGCTGTTTTGCCTCAAACTTCGACTCTGGGCTTCGCCTTTCGTGTTGAGGAAGTGGTTGGCATGGGGCGGCTGCCTCACCAGACAGGCCGTGTTCGTGATTCAGAAATCATCCTCGCTGCATTGCAGGCGGCGGATGTCGAACATCTGGCAGGACGCAGCTATCTGGCGTTATCAGGTGGCGAGCGTCAGCGAGTGCATCTGGCGCGGGTGCTGGCGCAATTATGGCCGGGGCAAAGCGGGCAAACCTTGTTGCTCGATGAACCGACCTCGATGCTTGACCCCTTGCACCAACACACCACGCTCAAGGCCATTCGTGCGTTCGCTGACCGCGGTGCTGCGGTACTGATCATCCTGCACGACTTGAATCTGGCTGCGCGTTATTGCGACCGATTGTTGCTGCTGGAGGAGGGCCGCCCACGAGCCCTGGATTGCCCGCAAGCCGTGTTGCAGCCAGAAGCATTAAAGGCCGTCTTTGGTCTGGATGTTTTAGTACAGCCTCATCCGGAGCTGGGCTGCCCGTTGGTTATTGCTCGCTGAAGACGTACGGCTGCATGTGGGCTGGCGCTTTTCTGCAGGCAAAAAAAGACCCGGCAAGAGCCGGGTCAAATAACCGTGATTAGCCTGATGAGGAGATTTTCTGAGAGTCCGAACCAAGGGCCTTCCAGAAGATCGACTGGTCTCGCGACCAGATGGCGTAATCATAACAATTCTCATTACCGTGTCAATAGCTGTTTTTTACCATTCATCGTGTGTGCCCGAGTTGGCCGTTTCAGATTTTGTTCAAAGCTTCTAATTGATCCACTTGCCGGTTCAGCGCTTCCTTGCGTTCGGCGGGAAGATCGTTCCAGTGAATATCCAGCAGGGCTCCTTCAATGGCGTACAGAAGAACCTTGGAAGCCCTGAAGCCCCGTGCCTTCACCGCCCGATAGGCGTCAACGGCCCCCAGGCGCTTCAAGTCCGACGCACTGTGGATTCCCACTGCGTGTAGCCATTGTGCCGATGTCTTGCCAAGATTTTTCAAATGCTGGAGTTCATCATTCATCAGCTCTCCTTGCGACGGCGTGAGCTCAGCGTTTACGGGGCAATGTGATCCTTTTGAGTGTAGCGCTCAGTAGGAAAATCGTAGTCCGTTAGTCGGTTTTGGAACAAAGGAGTGCCGGAAAAGAGCAAATGCTTTGTCAGTCCGTGGCGGGGGGGTAAGAGGGTAGAGCGTTTGTACAGGGCAAGAGGGTTGGCCCGCTGCGACAGGAGGGCGTCCGGGCAGACGTCGTATTTGTGTTTTCGCGTGCGCTGGCCAGTGTGTGCTGTATGCAATCCGGTTCTGAAGCACCGTGAAGCCATTGCGGCTTCACGGCGTCTGTGTGTTTACAGGCCTGGCAAACGCTGGCGGATGTCCGCAATCAGAGTGTCGAGGCTTTTGCTGTTGTGGGTTTCAACACGCTTGCTACGCAGAATTTCATCTGCGGCCAGGGCTTCTCGGCTTGCTTGCTGTGCCTTGACCACTTCCAGCGTGGCGTCGGAAGGGTCGGTGCCAATGCTCTGACGGTGAGCCAGCCAGCCTTCGATCACGGCGTCTGGCGCGGTGCAGTCGAGGATCAGGCAAGGTACGCCCGTAGCTTCTGCCACTTTGGCAGCGCCATCACGCTGCTCGCGCTTGAGGTAGGTGGCGTCAATCACGACGGGGAAGCCCGCGCGCAATACGATGCCCGCCAGCTCATGCAGTTTGTCGTAGGTTGAAGCGCTGGCGTCAGCGTTATAAATGCCATCGCCTACTGTATTTTCAGTAGTCTGCTGGCCGAACAACTGCTTGCGGATGACATCTGAGCGCAAACGAATCGCACCCAAAGCCTCAACCAGTCGCATGGCTACCGAGCTTTTACCTACAGCCGAAACACCGTGGGTAATGGTCAGGAAGCGCGAAGGAATGGTGCTGTAGCTTTCCGCCAGGTTGGCGTAGTTGCGGTATTGACGCAGTGTGGCTGCACGCTGAACCGGGCTGGCTTCGGCGGGCATGCTGAACAGGCTGACTTTGGCACGCACCAGTGCACGGTAGGCCTTGTAGAAGTTCAGCAGCTCAAGGCCCTGGTAGTCGCCGGTCAGCTCCAGGTACTGGCTGATAAAGCGTCGAGCCAGACACTTCAGACCTCGGTCTTCAAGGTCCATCGCGAGGAAGGCGGTATCGCCATACACATCGGTGAAACGGAAAGGTTCGTTGAATTCGATGCAGTCGAAGATTACGACTTTGCCATCAATCATCGTGGCATTGCCCAAGTGAATGTCACCGTGGCATTCGCGGATAAACCCTTGGGCCTTGCGCTGCTCGAGCAGCGGCTTGAGGCGGGTAAAGCTCGCCTCGGCCCAGGCCTGCAGGGCGTCCAGTTGCAGCAGATCGGCTTTGTCCGAAAGGAACGGGCGAATTTGCTCGAAGTTCTGACGGACTGGGTCCATCACGGCCTCTGGAGTGCCTTGATAGTGCTCCAGCGGGACATGGGGCGCTTGGGTGTGGAAATGGGCAATTTGCCGGGCCATTTCGTCAATGTGGGCGGCATTGAGCTCGCCATTGGCTTGCAGCGTGCTCAGTAACTGGCTTTGCGGGAACTGACGCATCTTCAGTGCGAATTCAATCGCCGGGCCTTCACCGCCCAGTACTGGCGCTTCGGCCGTGCCGGTAATCGGCAGCACGTCGAGGTACAGGCCTTCGGTCAGGCGCTGGTTCAGGCGCAGCTCTTCATTGCAGAAGTGTTCGCGGCCACTGAGCTCGGTGAAGTCAAGAAAACCGAAATTGACTGGCTTCTTCAGTTTGTAGGCATACGGCCCGGTGAGGATGACCCAGGAGATGTGCGTCTCGATAACCTGAAATCCATCGACTTCATGGGGGTAGAGGTCCGGGTTTTGCAGGGCGGCAATCAGGTTCTGGCTCACGGTTGATCCTTCAAGGTCTGGAAAATTCAATGCGCCATTATGGCGGCTGACAGCTGGAGTGCAAACCGCCGGGCTGCGCATGATGAACATGAATAAAGTGCGTATAATCTCGCGCCATGACTCGTACCCGATCCCCTCGTTCTCGTTCCAAACGTCCTTCTGGCGGCCTTCGGCCCTGGCTGGGCTGGGCCATTAAGCTCAGTCTGGTAGGCCTGGTGGTGCTGGCAGGTTTTGCCGTCTATCTCGATGCCATCGTTCAGGAGAAGTTCTCCGGCAAGCGCTGGACCATCCCGGCCAAGGTTTATGCCCGGCCGCTGGAGCTGTTCGTCGGCCAGAAGCTGAGCAAGAACGACTTCCTTACGGAACTCGACGCGCTGGGCTATCGCCGCGAAAGCGTGGTCAATGGTCCTGGAGCGGCAGCCGTTAACGGCAACACGGTCGACCTCAACACCCGCGGCTTCCAGTTTTATGAAGGTGCCGAACAGGCACAGCCGGTGCGTGTACGCTTCTCTGGCGACTATGTGGCAGAGCTTTCATCGACCAACGGTTCAAAGCTCCCTGTGGTGCGCCTTGAACCGCTGCTGATCGGCGGCCTTTACCCTAAAAACCTTGAGGACCGGATCCTGATCAATATCGATCAGGTACCGCCATATTTGCTCGAGACGCTGGTAACCGTTGAAGATCGGGATTTCTACCATCACTTCGGTGTGTCGCCGAAGTCGATTGCGCGTGCCATGTGGGTTAACACGTCGTCCGGGCAAATGCGCCAGGGCGGCAGTACTCTGACTCAGCAACTGGTCAAGAATTTCTATCTGACCAACGAGCGCAGCCTTAGTCGCAAACTGACTGAGGCGATGATGGCGTTGCTGCTGGAAATGCATTACGACAAGCGCGAAATCCTTGAGGCGTATCTCAACGAAGTGTTTGTCGGTCAGGACGGACAGCGCGCCGTGCATGGCTTTGGCCTCGCCAGCCAGTTCTTCTTCAGCCAGCCGCTGGCCGAACTCAAGCTGCATCAGGTGGCGTTGTTGGTGGGGATGGTCAAAGGGCCATCTTCTTATAACCCGCGTCGTAACCCCGAGCGGGCTTTGGTACGGCGGAATCTGGTGCTCGATTTGCTGGAGCAACAAGGTGTTGCAACGCCCGAGCAAGTAGCTGCCGCGAAGAAAATGCCTCTGGGCGTGACCAAGCGGGGCAGTCTGGCGGACAGCTCATTCCCGGGGTTCCTGGATCTGGTCAAGCGTCAGTTGCGTGAGGATTATCGCGACGAAGACTTGACCGAAGAGGGGCTGCGAATTTTCACCAGCTTCGACCCGATCCTGCAGATGAAGTCTGAAGCAGCAGTCGGTGAGACCTTTAAGCGTCTGGCCGGGCGCAAGGGTTCGGATGAAGTGGAAGCCGCGATGGTGGTGACCAACCCGGAAACCGGTGAGGTTCAGGCGCTGATCGGCAGCCGTGCGCCGGGTTATGCCGGTTTTAACCGGGCGCTCGATGCGGTACGACCTATTGGTTCGTTAATCAAGCCTGCGGTTTATCTCACTGCACTTGAACGGCCGAGCCAGTACACGCTGACCAGTTGGCTGTCGGATGATCCGCTGTCGATCAAAGGCGCTGATGGTCAGGTCTGGAAGCCTCAGAATTATGACCGTCGCTCACACGGTACGGTTTTCCTCTACCAGTCGATGATGAACTCCTACAACCTCGGCACGGTAAGGCTGGGACAGGAGGTCGGTGTGCCTAACGTCCTCAAGACCTTGGCCCGACTCGGGGTAGAGCGTCAGTTTCCGGCGTTCCCGTCCATGTTGCTGGGGGCTGGCGCATTGAGCCCGATGGAAGTGGCGACGATGTATCAGACCCTGGCCAACGGTGGCTTCAATACGCCGATGCGCGGGATTCGCAGTGTGCTGACAGCAGAAGGTCAGCCGCTGAAGCGCTATCCCTTCCAGATCCAGCAACGTTTCGATCCGGGCTCGATTTTCCTGATCCAGAACGCTATGCAACATGTGATGCGCGAAGGTACGGGGCGTTCGGTCTATAACGTACTGCCCAAGAGCCTTGCGTTGGCGGGCAAGACCGGTACCAGTAACGACTCGCGTGACAGCTGGTTCGCAGGGTTTAGCCAGGATTTGCTGGCAGTGGTCTGGCTGGGTCGCGACGATAACGGCAAAACACCCTTTACCGGGGCGACCGGTGCCTTGCAGGTGTGGACCAGCTTTATGAAGAAGGCCGATCCGCTGCCGCTGGATATGCCTCAGCCCGATAACATTGTTCAGGCCTGGATTGATCCGCATACGGGGCAAGGATCCGATGCCAGCTGCCCTGGCGTGGTACAGATGCCGTATATTCGCGGCAGTGAGCCGCCAGCGGGGGCCAGTTGTGGCGGGCAGGCGCCTGCTTCAGGTGACGCCGTGATGGATTGGGTCAAGGGCTGGTTGAATTAAGCAAAGAGGGTTTGACGTGAATAAGTTGTGGATTGCGGCTGTTTCAGCCCTGGCTTTGCTCAATGGTTGTTCCAGCGTGCCGCAGGGTTCGATCCCTGTGGTCGACTCCGGTGTGCCGGTGTCGAACAATGAACGTATTTCGGCCCAGCGTACTGCGGGAAGTTATCCACAGGCTGCTGCGCCACGGGCTGCACAAGCGCGCACGATTACCGAGGACTCGGGCGTGGTCGTGATGATCCCGGGGGGGGCTGCCAGCGTCTCGACGCCGATCAGCACCCAACCTTTCACGCCAGGACCGATTACACCCGGCCCGGCCGCAGCGCCGATCAGCACGGGCAGCTACACACCGGGCAGTACCTACAGCGCCCCGGCGGCGATTACGCCTAGCGGTATTCCGTCCAATAACACGGGTGGCGGTCTGGCTGCCGATGAGCAGCTGGATGGTCCGGTGCTGGCGTTGCTCACCACCGCTCAGCAGCAACAGACGAGCGGTGACTTGAATGGCGCTGCGTCGAGCCTTGAGCGTGCTCAGCGTGTGGCACCCCGTGAGCCGCAAGTGCTTTACCGTCTGGCGCAAGTGCGCATGGCTCAGGGCGACACTGCCCAGGCAGAGCAATTTGCCCGCCGTGGTTTGACGTTCGCCAATGGACGTCCGGATTTGCAGGCAAGCTTGTGGGGTTTGATTGCCCAGGCGCGTGACAAGCAAGGTGATGCGGCTGGTGCTGCATTGGCCCGTCAAAAAGCCAAAGTGAGTCTCTGATGGTTATGGACCCACGTACTTCTGAAGTCGCCGAGTACCTGCTGCTTATCGAGCAGGAAATGCGCACCCAGGGGTTATGGAGTGACAGGGCTCCCACCGAGCACGACCTGTCCAGTCTGGAGCCGTTCAGCGTGGACAGGCTGGACTTTGAAGAGTGGGTGCAGTGGATCTTCTTGCCGAAGATGAAAGTCATTGTCGAGCAGGGGCAGCCATTGCCCAGTGTCTCGGGTATCCGGTACATGGCGGAGCATGTTTTTGGGCAGCGCCGCGGGAGCTGGAAACCATTGCTCAAGCATTTTGAAGGTTTTGACCTGCTGATCAGCCCTTCCTCTTGAGGGCGTGGCTGCCAGATTTTGCTGGCAGTCATTCGTTTTCTTGTCGACTTCTTTCATTTGGCGCGTTTTTTTGTGCGTTCTTGCCGATTTATGCGAATAAATTGAATTGATGACTTGACTTGGGCCGGCCTAATGAGAAGAATCAAAGTCCCGCTGTAGAGGGACTGCCAGAAGCAGGCCCTCTCAGCAGATCATGAGGCGCACACCCGCGCCGACCTGTTACACCCGCAACGCGTTACCTCGCGCTGGGTGGGAAAACCCCGCAACATTTGGGGAGCTCCCAATACTTGCTCAGTCAGTGCTGACGTAGTCGGCGACCACCGTCGCTCATGCTCTGCTGAAAAGTAAACCTATTAAGACCCGTTCGCATTTTAGTGGACGGTATTCTGGCGTTTTAGAGGTGAACAACGTGGAGCTTTTATCTGGCGGTGAGATGCTGGTCCGCTTTTTGCGCGACGAAGGTGTCAAATATATCTACGGGTACCCTGGTGGTGCTCTGCTGCATGTCTATGACGCACTGTTCAAGGAACCGGAAGTTACCCACATCCTGGTTCGTCACGAGCAGGCTGCAACCCATATGGCTGACGGCTATGCCCGTGCTACCGGTAAAGCCGGTGTAGTACTGGTTACTTCCGGGCCGGGTGCTACCAACGCCATCACGGGTATAGCCACTGCCTACATGGACTCCATTCCGATGGTGATCATTTCCGGTCAGGTGCCTAGCACCATGGTCGGCACCGATGCTTTCCAGGAAACCGACATGATCGGCATCTCCCGGCCCATCGTGAAGCACAGCTTTATGATCAAGCATGCTTCGGAAATCCCGGAGGTCATGAAAAAGGCGTTCTACCTCGCTCAATCCGGTCGTCCTGGCCCGGTTGTGGTCGATATCCCGAAAGACATGACCAACCCTGCCGAGAAGTTCGAATACGTCTTCCCGAAAAAAGCCAAGCTGCGTTCTTATAGCCCGGCCTTGCGTGGCCACTCTGGCCAGATTCGCAAGGCGGCAGAGATGCTGCTGGCTGCCAAACGTCCTGTGCTGTATGCGGGCGGCGGCGTCATCTTGGGCGGCGGTTCGGCACCGCTGACCGAGTTGGCAAAAATGCTCAACGTGCCGGTGACCAATACGCTGATGGGCCTGGGTGCATACCCTGGTACTGATCGCCAGTTTGTCGGCATGCTCGGTATGCATGGCAGCTTCACGGCCAACATGACCATGCACAACGCAGACGTAATCCTGGCGGTAGGCGCGCGCTTTGATGACCGTGTTATCAATGGCCCGTCCAAGTTCTGCCCGAACGCCAAGATCATCCATATTGATATCGACCCGGCGTCCATCTCCAAGACCATCAAGGCCGACGTGCCGATTGTAGGTCCGGTAGAGAGCGTGCTGACCGAAATGGTCTCCATCCTCAAGGAAATTGGCGAGACACCGAATCCGGAAGCGGTTGCCAGTTGGTGGAAGCAGATTGACGAATGGCGCGGTAATGGTGACCTGTTCCCTTATGACAAGGGCGACGGCACCAAGATCAAGCCTCAGGCTGTTATCGAAATGCTCTGCGAAGTGACCAAGGGCGATGCATATGTAACGTCCGATGTGGGTCAGCACCAGATGTTCGCGGCCCAGTACTATCGCTTCAACAAGCCTAATCGCTGGATCAACTCAGGCGGTCTGGGCACGATGGGCTTCGGCTTTCCCGCTGCAATGGGGGTTAAGCTGAGTTTCCCTGAAGCTGACGTTGCCTGTGTAACAGGCGAGGGCAGCATTCAGATGAATATTCAGGAGCTGTCGACTTGTTTGCAGTACGGCTTGCCAGTAAAAATCATCAGCCTTAATAACGGCGTGCTTGGAATGGTGCGTCAGTGGCAAGACATGAATTACGGTAGCCGTCACTCGCACTCCTACATGGAATCGCTGCCTGATTTCGTCAAGCTGGCCGAAGCCTATGGACATGTGGGAATTCGGATCACTGATCTGAAAGATCTCAAACCGAAGATGGAAGAAGCCTTTGCCATGAAAGATCGACTGGTGTTCCTGGATATTCAGGTTGATACCAGTGAGCACGTTTACCCGATGCAGATCAAAGATGGCTCCATGCGCGACATGTGGCTGAGCAAGACGGAGCGTACTTAATCATGCGGCACATTATTTCCTTGCTTCTTGAAAACGAACCGGGCGCCTTGTCTCGAGTTGTCGGGCTTTTTTCGCAACGCAACTACAACATCGAAAGCCTGACGGTGGCACCAACCGAAGATCCGACCTTGTCGCGTCTGACGCTGACCACGGTGGGGCATGATGAGGTCATCGAGCAGATTACCAAGAACCTGAACAAGCTGATCGAAGTGGTCAAGCTGGTGGACCTGTCGGAGAGTGCTCATATCGAGCGTGAACTGATGCTGGTCAAGGTCAAGGCAACAGGTGCACAGCGCGCAGAGATCAAGCGCACCACGGATATTTTTCGTGGGCAGATCGTTGATGTCAGTGCCAGCGTGTACACCGTGCAGTTGACAGGTACCAGTGAGAAGCTCGACAGTTTCATTCAGTCGATTGGTACAGCTTCAATCCTGGAAACAGTTCGCAGTGGCGTCACCGGGATTGCCCGTGGCGACAAAGTACTCAGCATCTAAAACTAACAAGTGCTAATTGGCCTGAATGGCCTGGATATAAGGGAAAATCATGAAAGTTTATTACGACAAAGACTGCGACCTTTCGATCATCCAGGGCAAAAAAGTAGCCATCATCGGTTACGGCTCCCAGGGTCACGCCCAGGCCTGCAACCTGAAAGACTCCGGCGTTGACGTTACTGTTGGTCTGCGTAAAGGTTCGGCCACTGTCGGCAAGGCTGAGGCTCATGGCCTGAAAGTGACTGACGTTGCCAGCGCTGTTGCTGCTGCTGACTTGGTCATGATTCTGACTCCGGACGAGTTCCAGTCGGCACTGTACCGCGACGAAATCGAACCGAACATCAAGAAGGGCGCCACACTGGCCTTCTCCCACGGCTTCGCGATCCACTACAACCAGGTTGTGCCGCGTGCCGACCTTGACGTGATCATGATCGCGCCAAAAGCACCGGGCCACACCGTGCGCTCCGAGTTCGTAAAAGGCGGCGGCATTCCTGACCTGATCGCTATCTACCAGGACGCTTCGGGTAACGCCAAAAACGTAGCCCTGTCTTATGCAGCGGGTGTGGGTGGCGGTCGTACCGGCATCATCGAAACCACATTCAAGGACGAAACCGAAACCGACCTGTTCGGCGAGCAGGCTGTTCTGTGTGGCGGTACCGTTGAGCTGGTCAAAGCAGGTTTTGAAACCCTGGTTGAAGCCGGTTACGCGCCAGAAATGGCTTACTTCGAATGCTTGCACGAGTTGAAGTTGATCGTTGACCTCATGTACGAAGGCGGTATCGCCAACATGAACTACTCGATCTCCAACAACGCTGAGTACGGTGAGTATGTCACCGGCCCTGAAGTGATCAACGCTGAGTCCCGTCAGGCAATGCGTAACGCTCTGAAGCGCATTCAGGACGGCGAGTACGCGAAGATGTTCATCACCGAAGGTGCTACTGGCTACCCATCGATGACCGCCAAGCGTCGTAACAACGCTGCCCACGGTATCGAAGTCATCGGCGGGCAACTGCGTTCGATGATGCCTTGGATCGGTGCGAACAAAATCGTGGACCAGGCCAAGAACTAAGTTTTTAGCGTGTAGAAAAAACGCGGCCTAGGCCGCGTTTTTTCGTTTAAGCGGCCGCTTCTGGTATAAAGCGGGATCGTTTGTGGTTGAGTGCTGGCCCCAAACCTCTATCGAAACTTTCCATATCGTTGCAAGGTAATGTCCATGAGCGAACGTCCCGAAGAGCCAAAAGCGGCTTCTGACGCCGATAGCCTGCTGCCTATCGATGAGCATGTCGAAGAAGGGCATGACGCTGAAGGCCGAAAAGTCCGGCATCGTGGTATCTATCTGCTGCCGAACCTTTTCACCACCGCGAACCTGTTCGCCGGTTTTTATTCGATTATCAGTTCCATGAGCGCTCAAAGTGCCATGAGTGCGGGTGATGCTGCTGGCGCAAGCAAGTATTTTGCTTTTGCGGCCATCGCGATTTTTGTCGCAATGGTGCTGGATGGCCTTGATGGCCGGGTAGCGCGCATGACCAATACCGAAAGTGCCTTTGGTGCCGAGTACGACTCCTTGTCGGATATGGTTGCCTTTGGTGTAGCGCCGGCGTTGCTGGCCTTTGGTTGGGCGCTGGGTGATATGGGCAAGGTGGGCTGGATGGTTGCTTTCATCTATGTCGCGGGCGCCGCGTTACGTCTGGCGCGCTTCAACACCCAGGTAGGAAAAGCGGATAAACGCTATTTCATTGGTCTGGCCAGCCCGGCTGCTGCGGGTGTGGTGGCGGGTATTGTCTGGGCATTCAGTGATTACGGGATCCAGGGGTCGAAAATGTCGTTCCTGGTTGCCTTGCTGGTGGCTGCCGCCGGCATGCTGATGGTCAGCAATATCAAGTACAACAGCTTCAAGGAGCTGGACTTGAAAGGGCGCGTTCCTTTTGTAGCTATCCTGGCTGTGGTGTTGGTGTTTGCTGTTGTGTTCAGCGATCCGCCGCGCATTCTGTTGCTGGCCTTCCTGGCATATGCTGCATCGGGGCCTATTCAGTACTTATTGCGTTTGCGCCGTAACAAAAGCAGCGAGTGATGTAATTTCTCCCATACTCCGTAGTCTATTGGTGCATCAGCCCTCCAATACTGCGGAGTTGTCATGCTCATCAAGCTGCCTAAAACGTCCGACTGCAAAGAGTCGGACGTCACGCCTGAGTCCTTCTATCTATCCCGTCGTGCATTACTGGGCAGTTCGTTTGCCGGATTGGCTGTGAGTGCACTTCCGCGCTGGGCAAGTGCCGACGATGTGGGGCGTTATGCCGATGTTGAACCGGGCAAGGCTCCGTCCTGGTTCACCGACAAGCTCCCACAGACCAAGTGGCAGGCAGTCACGGTCAAGGGGGAGGCGATCACACCTTTCAAGGATGCTACGCACTACAACAACTTCTATGAGTTCGGTACTGATAAGGGAGACCCGGCACAGAATGCTGGCGCCTTGAAAACCGAACCCTGGAGTGTGGTCGTGGATGGAGAGGTGGGCAAGCCGGGGCGTTATGCCCTTGAAGACTTTATGCAGCCTTATCAGCTGGAAGAGCGGATCTATCGTCTGCGTTGCGTAGAGGCCTGGTCGATGGTGATTCCCTGGATGGGCTTTCCCATTTCGGCATTACTCAAACGGGTTGAGCCTACGTCGAAAGCCAAATTTATACGCTTTGAAACCTTGCAGGACCCAAAAGTGATGCCGGGGCAGCGCTCAGGCTTTGCGTTGATTGACTGGCCTTATGTCGAGGGGTTGCGTCTGGATGAGGCAATGAATCCGCTGGCGATCCTGGCGGTGGGTATGTATGGGCGCGAATTGCCGAATCAGAATGGTGCGCCGCTACGTTTGGTGGTGCCCTGGAAGTACGGATTCAAAAGCGTAAAGTCCATTGTGCGAATCAGTCTGGTCGAGGAACAGCCGAAAACCACTTGGCAGAGCATTGCTTCGGATGAATACGGCTTCTATGCAAACGTAAACCCTCAGGTTGATCATCCGCGCTGGACGCAGGCGCGTGAGCGGCGTTTGCCAAGCGGTCTGTTCAGTCCGAATGTGCGCGATACCCAGATGTTCAACGGTTACGCAGATGAAGTCTCTTCTTTATATACCGGCCTCGATTTGCGGAAGAACTATTGATGAAGTTCCTTTCCTGGCGTGTAGGCGTATTTATGGCAGCGGCTATCTGGCCTTTGCTTTGGCTCTATGAGGCCTGGAGTTCTGCCTTGGGGCCGGATCCGGGAAAAGTGCTGGTTGACAGGCTTGGGCTGGGCACGCTGATTCTTCTGTTGGTAACGCTCTGCATGACACCCATGCAAAAGCTCACGGGCTGGTCGGGTTGGATTGCAGTGCGCCGGCAAATTGGGTTGTGGTGTTTTGCTTATGTGGTGCTGCACCTGTGTGCTTATCTAGCTTTCGTGCTGGGGTTTGACTGGTCGCAACTGGGTGTGGAGTTGCGCAAGCGCCCCTACATAATTGTAGGCAGCCTAGGGTTCCTGTGTTTGCTGGCGCTGGCGGTGACTTCAAATCGTTATAGTCAGCGACGCTTGGGTGCGCGCTGGAAGAAGCTCCATCGTCTGGTATATGTGATTGTAGGGTTAGGGCTGCTACATATGCTCTGGATTGTGCGGGCCGATCTCAAGGAGTGGTCTATTTATGCCTGTATAGGTGTATGCCTGTTGTTGATGCGCATACCGCTGGTTAAGAGTCGAATTCCCCAGCTATATAAGAAGAAAGCGGTAACGGTCACTTAAACTGAAATTAAGCCTTGACTCTGGTTCCTGACGGCCTATAATTCGCGCCTCTTCCGGCACAGTAGAAACGGAAAACTCCTTGAGTTTCAATGAGTTGGATCAGTTTTCGAGAGTGCCAGCTTCAAGTCATCGAAGCAGGAAAAGAGGTGTTGACAGCAGCGTGTAACGCTGTAGAATTCGCCTCCCGCTAACGAGAGATCGAAAGCGCAAGTGGTTGATGTTGCAGGGGAAACTTTGAAAACATCTTAAAATAACCGCTTGACAGCA